>CAVKKE010000042.1:0-18823 GCA_963656875.1 Barnesiella intestinihominis
CTCGCTACCTCCACCTTGGCAAGGTGGCGCTCTACCAGATGAGCTACGGCCGCACATTCCATGTGTCCGCGCCGGGTTGTTTACCGGCGACGCTGATTATTATACCGTACCGACAGCCAATTGTCAACCACAAATTTTCATTTTTTGCAAAAAAGTTCAAAATGCACTTTTCTGCGCGCAAAAGTCTCGTTTTCCTTCAAATAATTCCCAGCTTTTCCCGTGTTTCCTTCAAGTTTGCTGTGGCTGACACGAGGAAAATTTAATTGCTTTCTCTTATTGGAACTATTATAATAAAGATGTCATTTTGTCGCTTGAAGGTTCGCGCCTGCAGAGCCGCTGAGGGCATGCAGGCGCGTTTTCCTGCGCAGAAAAAGGAAAAGCCAGCAAAAAGGAGCAAACACGATGTATAAGATCACTGAAAAAGTCGCGCTGAACCCCACCGTGACGAAGATGGTCATTGAGGCCCCGCTGATCGCCAAAAAGGCAAAGCCGGGTCAGTTTATCATTGTGCGCCCGTTTGAGGACAGCGAGCGCATTCCCCTGACCGTGGCCGGTTACGACCGCGAGGCCGGTACTGTGGACATCATTTTCCAGATCGTCGGCGGCACCACCATGGAGCTCAACAGCCTGAAGGTCGGCGAGAGCGTCCACGATTTCGTAGGCCCTCTGGGCCGTGCCACTGAGGTGGAAGGCCTGAAGAAAGTGTGCGTGGTCGGCGGCGGCGTGGGCTGCGCCATTGCTCTGCCCATCGCCCGTGAGCTGCACGAGCAGGGCTGTGTTGTCCACAGTGTAGTGGGCTTCCGCAACAAGGACCTGCTGATCCTCGAAGACGAGTTCAAGACCTGCAGCGACGAGCTGCGCGTCATGACCGACGACGGCAGCTACGGCACCAAGGGTGTCGTCACCGCTGCTCTGGACGAGCTGGTGGAGGCCGGCAACCAGTATGATCTGGTCATCACCATTGGCCCGCTGATCATGATGAAGTTCGTGGTCAAGACCTGCCAGAAGCACGGCCTGAAGAGCATCGTTTCCATGAATCCCATCATGATCGACGGCACCGGCATGTGCGGCGGCTGCCGCCTGACTGTGGGCGGCGAGACCAAGTTCGCCTGCGTGGACGGCCCGGACTTCGACGGTGATCTGGTGGATTTCGACGAGGCCATGGCCCGCGGCACCATGTACCGCCCGTTTGAGGCACACGCCCGTGAAGCGGCATGCAATCTGCTCAATCAGGAGGTAAAGTAAGATGGCTTTCAATATGGACCCGAAAAAGTGCCCCATGCCCACTCAGGACCCCAACGTCCGCAACAAGAACTTCAAGGAAGTTGCTCTGGGCTACACCGAAGAAATGGCCGTGAATGAAGCCAAGCGCTGCGTCCACTGCAAGAACAAGCCCTGCCAGACCGGCTGCCCCGTTGGCATCGATATTCCTGAGTTCATCGGTCATGTGGCTGAAGGCGACTTTGAAGCCGCTTATCAGGTCATCAACCGTTCCTCCTCCCTGCCCGCTGTCTGCGGCCGTGTGTGCCCGCAGGAGAGCCAGTGCGAGGGCAAGTGCACCCGCGGCATCAAGAACGAGCCCGTGGGCATCGGCCGTCTGGAGCGCTTTGTCGCTGACTGGCACCGTGAGAATGTTCACACCGCTCCCGTCGTTCCGGAGTGGAACGGCCACAAAGTCGCCATCATCGGCGCAGGCCCTGCCGGCCTGACCGCTGCAGGTGATCTGGCAAAGCTGGGCTACAAGGTCACCGTCTACGAGGCTCTGCATGTGGCCGGCGGCGTGCTGATGTATGGCATCCCCGAGTTCCGTCTGCCCAAAGCCATCGTTCAGCAGGAGATCGACGGCCTGAAGAAGATGGGCGTTGACTTCGAGTGCAACATGGTCATCGGCAAGGTGCTGACCATCGACGAACTGATGGGCGAGTACGGCTATGAGGCCGTGTTCGTGGGCTCCGGCGCTGGTCTGCCCCGCTTCATGGGCATCCCCGGCGAGAGCCTGAAGGGTGTTTACTCCGCCAACGAATTCCTGACCCGCTCCAATCTGATGAAGGCTTATCTGCCCACCAGCAAGACCCCCATCCGCACCGGCAAAAAGGTCGCCGTCGTGGGCGGCGGCAACGTTGCTATGGACGCTGCCCGCAGCGCTCTGCGTCTGGGTGCTGAGACCGTGTACATCGTCTACCGCCGCGGCATGGCTGAGCTGCCTGCCCGTAAGGAAGAGGTGGAGCACGCCGAGGAAGAGGGCATCATCTTCAAGACCCTGTGCAACCCCGTGGAGATCCACCCCAACGACGAGGGCTTCGTCAAGTCCATCACCTGCATCGAGATGGAGCTGGGCGAGCCCGACGCTTCCGGCCGCCGCCGCCCCATTGAGAAGAAGGGCAGCGAGTTCGAGCTGGATGTGGACACTGTTATCATGAGTCTGGGCACCAGCCCCAACCCCCTGATCCGCTCCACCACTCCGGGTCTGGAGACCAACAAGCACGGCTGCATCGTCACCGACGGCGACGACGGCAAGACCAGCCGTGACGGTGTGTACGCCGGCGGTGATGCCGTGACCGGTGCTGCCACCGTCATCAAGGCCATGGGCGCAGGCAAGGCTGCTGCAAAGGCCATTGACGAGTACATCCAGAATAAGTAAAACCATTTGAAATGCCTTCCGCTTCGCTCCAGGCATAATCAGCGGAAAGAATATTTTTAATATTGCAAATCAGCCAGCCCTGCGGGGCTGGCTGATTTGCTTTTTCACGGTAAGAGCCGCAATGGGAAACGGCATCTGCTGCCGCCGCCTTACGGCGTCGCGCAGCAACTCGAAATCGGCGGAACACAAAAAATTCTCTAGCGAAGCGGCTTGGATTTTTTTGTATGGAGCCCAACTGCTTTGGGATTATCAAGGGCGAGCAGCCCTTGATTCGTGCCTCCCGCGCTTCGAAAGTAGCGGGCGCTTTTCTGGTACTCTTTTATGCGTGCAAAAGAGTACATACTCGGCAGAGAACCTTTTTATAAAAGCCATAAAACCCAACCCCACGCGACCACTCTCTGCACAAAAAGCATTCCATTTTTATACAACTTTCCTGCATTGTCAGCATTTTATTTACATTTCCCTATCAAATATGGTATAATAATCACATCTATTTAAGATGTAGCGCTGTATCCAAGTGGACGGGCGCTGCATTCGTTCTGATTTGGAGGCGAAGCCCATGCACCCGCTGCTCATTCTGATTTTGATTTTCGATGTGCTCATCGCCATTTCTTCCGTGCTGAACCTTATCAACATGATGCGGGTCAACCTGCTGGTGGAAGAAAAACAGTCCGAAGCCGTCACCGTCCAGCGCGTGCGTGTATGCAAGGCCGCAGCTGGAAAAGGCGGCATCCTCACCTCCTACTTCGGGGTGTATGCCTGCCCGGGTGAAAACGGCACCAGCGAGTTCACCTCCACGAATCCCTATGGCAGCGAATCCGCCGTGCCCGCTTCCACCACGGTCGTGCCCATGAAAGCATCCGGTGTTCTGGAAAAGTGCGACATCAGCGCTCACCTGCGCCGCCGTCTTTTGCCGCTGTGGCTGACTGCTCTGGGCTTCTCTGCCCTGCTGGTGGCATTCGTCAATTCTTAAATCAGACGAAATTTCGTATTTTCGGCGCATAGCGCCGGGAAAATATATTCTGTAAAGGAAGGCAATTATGGAACTACTCAAACTACTCGGCATTGTCATCGTCATCGCTGGCTTTGCACTGAAGCTGGACTCCATTCTCGTCATTCTGGTCGCAGCCGTCGTGACTGCGATCGTTGGCGGTCTGGGCCCGGTCACTCTGCTGGAGACGCTTGGCAGCACTTTTGTGGCCAACCGCAGCATGGCAATTTTCATCATCGTCATGCTGGTCACCGGCACTCTGGAACGCAACGGCCTGCGTGAGGCAGCCGCAGCTTTGATCGGCAAGTTCAAGGGCGCAACCTCCGGCCTGGTCATCGGCATCTACGGTGTCATGCGCTCCATCTTCGCAGCATTCAACGTCGGCTTCGGCGGCGTGGCCGGCTTCGTCCGTCCTGTCATCATGCCCATGGCTGAGGGCGCTATCGTGGCACAGGGCTATGAACCCAACGAAGATCATGTGGAAGAGCTGAAGGGCATGGCAGCCGGCATGGAGAACATCACCTGGTTCTTCGGTCAGGTCCTGTTCGTCGGCGGTTCCGGCGGTCTGCTGGTGCAGAGCACCCTGGCCGGCCTGGGCATTGAAGTCGAGCTGGCTCCCATGGCTGCAATTGAGATCCCCGTCTGCATCATTGCCACCATTGTTACGATCATTTACTACATCATCAAGGATCGTAAGATGGTTCAGAAGTACTACAAATAAGGGAGGACGGAAGAATGAGCTTTTTTACAAGTGCTGATGTCACCCTGGCAAACAAGGTGATGGAAGTCATCTACATCATCATTGGCCTGCTGTGCATCTACTGCGGCGTCAAAAACCTGAAGGACAAAGAGAACTCCGAGCCTGTTGGCACCTTTATTTTCTGGGCTGTTCTGGGCGTCGTGATCGCTCTGGGCCGCTGGCTGCCCTCTCTGGTGAGCGGCCTTCTGGTCGTGGTCATGTGCCTGCCCGCCATCTTCAAGAAGGTCAAGAAGGGCGCCGTCAACGCTGCCACCAAGGCTGAGACCGAGGCTGCTTACGAGAAGATCGGCATGAAGATCTTTGCTCCCACCCTGAGCATCGGCGTCATGGCCGTTATCTGCGCCATCACCGGCATGGGCATTGGCCTGTCCGCTCTGAACGGTGTGGCTCTGGGCGTTGTTGTTGCGATCATCCTGCTGATGGTGATGAACAAAGAGAACAAGCCCACCACTTTCCTGAACGACTCTGAGCGTATGCTGTCCACCGTCGGCCCCCTGTCCATGCTGCCCATGCTGCTGGCATGTCTGGGCACCATCTTCACCAAGGCCGGTGTCGGCGACGTCATCTCTGATCTGGTCAGCCACATCATCCCCGAGGGCAATGTCAACGCCGGCATCGTCGTTTACGCCATCGGCATGATGCTGTTCACCATGATCATGGGCAACGCTTATGCTGCCATCACCGTCATGACCGTGGGCATCGGCTATCCGTTCGTTCTGGCCCACGGCGCAAACCCCACCGTCATCGGTATGCTGGCTCTGACCTGCGGCTTCTGCGGCACCCTGTGCACCCCGATGGCTGCAAACTTCAACACCGTGCCTGTCGCTCTGCTGGACATGAAGAAGCCCATGGGCGTCATCAAGAATCAGGTGCCCATCGCCATCATCATGCTGGTCGTCCAGATCGTGATGATGATTATGCTGAAGTGACCGTTTTCCCCTGTTTAACCTGTTTATTTTTAGATCGAGTGATTGAATGGAACAAGCAATTCAGCATGGAGCCGATATCATTATCCGGGACTGGGTCCGGCTTCGTGCAAGAGAACGTCTTTTGATCGTGTCCAGTCAGAAATACGCCGTTGAAGTGGAGGCCATGCAGACCGCTGCCCGGAATGTGGGCGGCAGGCCGGATGTGCTGATGCTGGACGACCTGCACGAGCAGGTGGGCCAGTACTTCGACAACCGCGAAGACGCCTTTGACCCCTATGATGCCGTGATCGGTGCCACAGAATATTCCCTGATCACCACACGGGCCGTCAAACGGGTGGTGCAGCGGCGGCACAGGTTTCTTTCCCTGCCGCTGAGCACCAACAACGGCCAGTCGCTGCTGAGCTACGACTTTTTGAACATGAGCCTGCCCAAGAGCCGCATCATGGCCAGCATCATCATGCAGAGCTATGTGAACGCCAGCCACATTCATGTGACGACCGATCTTGGCACGAATCTGGATTTCACCATCGAAGGACGCACTCCCGGCTTTTTCAACGGCTGCTGCCGTGACGGCAACGGGCTGGCCTCCTCCAGCGTGGAGGTCTACGTTGCCCCGGTGGAGACCGAGACCAACGGCACGCTGATCCTGGATGGTTCCATGGGCTATATCGGTATGGTTTCCAGCCCTGTGCGGGTGGAGCTGCGGCACGGTAAGATCGTGAACATCGAGGACAACGAGAGCGGCCGCAGGCTGAAAGAATTCCTGCAGCGCTTCAAAGACCCCGAGGACATGGTGGTGGCTGCCGAGTTCGGCATCGGGCTGAACACCCACTCCCGCTGCGACGGCAACTGCTACATCGAAGATGAATCCACTTACGGCACCTTCCACATCGGCTTTGGGCGGAACATCGCCCTGGGCGGTGTGCAGGACGCCACCGGACACTTCGATCTGGTCACCCATGACCCCAACATCTATGTGGATAACCGCATGATCATGGATCATGGGCAGCTGACGATCCTTGAGCCATCGATTTATATCTGAGAAAGAAGGCATTTCATTATGAAGATCCTGATCACTGGTTTTGATCCCTTTGGCGGCGAGTCCGTCAACCCCGCATTTGAGGCTGTGAAGCTTCTGCCCGACACCATCGCCGGTGCCGAGATCATCAAGCAGGAAGTTCCCACTGAGTTCGGCCGTGCCGGCGAAGTGCTGGAAGCTGCCATGAACGCAAACAAGCCCGACGTGGTCATCTGCATCGGTCAGGCCGGCGGCCGTTCTGCCATCACCCCCGAGAAGGTAGGCATCAACATCATGGATGGCCGTATCCCCGACAACGCAGGCTATCAGCCCGTGGACGTGACCATCCGCGAGGACGGCGAGACCGCTTACTTCACTTCCCTGCCCGTCAAGGCTATGGTTCAGAAGATGAAGGACGCCGGCATCCCGGCTGGCCTGTCCTACACCGCAGGCTCCTATGTGTGCAACTACCTGATGTACACCCTGCTGTATCTCATCGACAAGAAGTTCCCCGGCGTGCGCGGCGGCTTCATCCATGTGCCTTATGCCATGGAGCAGGTCGTGAACAAGCCGATGGGCACCCCCAGCATGGATCTGCATCAGATCGCCCGCGGTCTGGAAAAGGCTGTGGAAGCCATCGTGGAGAACGACAGCGACATCGCTGTGAATATGGGTACTACCCATTAAAAATGGCTCCGCGTGCGCTGCGCCATAATCAGCGGAAATTTTATTTTTAACAGCACAAAGTCCGGCAGACTGCGGTCTGCCGGACTTTGTATTTTCACCAAAGGAGTCCTATTGGCCAACGGCGTTTTCAATGAATAAGCCGCATCGTCATTCTGCAATTTCCGTAGTCAGCGTGGGATACCCCGTTCTCACGCACCGCACAGCACAGCGGGCGCGGCCTCCGGTGGTGCAGGTGAAGAGGGTCAGGTCCCACTCATCCGAATCCTCGGTCTTGGTGGTCATTTTCTCGATCTGCGTCGGCTGCAGGTTCTCCACATAGGACACCTCAAACGTCCAGCGCATTCCGTCCATATCGGTGAAATAGACCTCTGCGCCCTCTGCCAGCCACTTGATGGGGCTGAAATGCTTGGCGTAGTTGTGGGCGCAGACCACCATATTGTCCGCATAGGTAGAGCCGGAATAACGGCCCGGGGCGATCTTCAGGCCCGCATAGCTCCACTCGCTCATAACGGGCAGGTTGAGCCCAATGGACGGGATGGACAGATAGCCGATGTAGTTCCAGCCGTCCAGCTCCACTTCCGTCATGGCCTTCGTGGGGTCCAGCTCCGGCTGCAGCACGATCTCTTCCGCCTTGGTTTTCTCTTCCACAGTCTGGGTCAGGGTCTGTTCCAGCTCACCCAGCGCCTGCTGTGCGGCCTTGTCTGCGCGGGAAGCATCCCACTTGTTATAGGCCAGCAGGGCCGCTGCGCCAAGGATCAGCAGCGCACCCAGCACCATGCAGACCCTTCCGATCTTCTGTCTCATCACAGTCTCTCCTTTTTGATTTCTGCGGTGCAGTTCTAACCCATATTATAATATAAAAAGCGCCCGACGGGAACCCCCGCCGGGCGCTTTTTTGCGTTTGTCAGTGTTCTTTGCGCTTTTTCAGTGTCAGCACTGCTCCGCCAAGCACAGCCGCTGCTGCCAGAGCACCGCCCACGGCCGTGAAGGGCGCTGTGCCCATGCCGCCGGTGGAGGGTAGCTCGTAGCCGTCGAAGACACGGTTCTGGATGGTGATGTTGCCAGTCTGCACGCCATTGTTGTCAATGACCACGTTCCAGTTACCGGTGGTCACTTCCTCCACCAGATAATGATATTCATTGCCTTTACCATCTGTCAGCAGAAGGGCATCGCCAGACCAGGTCGCTGTCCATCCGTTGTCTTTGTTCAGCTTTACCTCTTTAAACAGCGTTTTATCGCCTATGTTATCCGTGTACTGCCAAACATTGATCTGGATTTCATCCACAGCCGGGTCAACAGGCTGCTTGGTGTCCTGATCCAGCCAAAGCTTTTTGACGGTCAGCCTGCTGTAAACGTTGCTGTACTTGGCCTCCGTGGTCTGGCCCTCTGCACCAACCTGCACATTGCTGCTCAGGTTGATGGTCTCACCACCTACCGTCGTCAAAACCTTTTTACCTTTTTCCACACCCGTGGCCGCTTCAAATGCCTCCTGATCGGTCTGCATACTGGTGCGGAACAGCACATAATGCGGGGTATCATCCTTACGGTAATTCTCGGGTGCCTTAGTCTCCACGATCTTATACAGCACATCCGGGTTCAGGCAGTCCGACGGGCCCGCCAGCACCGTCAGGTTGACCTGGCCCTTTCCGTCCGTGGTGACGACGCCATTTTCGACTCCATTCCACAGTGTCCAGCCTTTGCTTTCCTTGTCATACTGATAAATGGTAAACTCAGCGTCTTTCAGTGATTCGCCGGAGTAGCTGTCCACCTTGTGCAGGCGGAACACACCTGTGGAGGCTGTAGCATCCGAATTGACATCGTATGTAAACTTATTCGAGTTGCCCTTGCTGCCGTTGCTCAGCGTCACGGTGTTACTCACATCATAGGAGCTTGCTGCGTTGCCCTTCTTCACTTCGCACTCATACACAAGGATCATCGCCATTTCGTTGGGGATCCTCATGTGCAGCCAGCCCTTATTATCAGCATCCAAAATTTGGTACAGTTCGCGCGGCACTTCTTTTCCAAGGGTCACGCCGGTTGCTTCATCGTACTTGTAATAGTACAGTTTGACCGAATCCCGGTCGCCGGTAACGATGGCCTCCTTGGTGGCGCTGACATCATCCCACAACTCAATATATGTATCATGGTCTTTGTTTGCCGACAGATCCTGACCAGCCGGGTTGATGACCACCTGATACCGGATACGGTTGGTCAGGTTTCCTTCGCCGTCCTTGATTTGTTCACCGGTCTTTTTCACCTCGGCCACATCCCGGGTCAGGGTGGTGTTGGTGGAAGAGCTCAGGCTGCCCCAAGTGGCGTTGTTGGTGTAGGTCACCTTGCTCACAGCGGGGTCATTCCAGGTGGAGTCGCCCTTCACATTTACATCGTAGGTGATACGAATTTTATGCTCGGCATTGTCCTTGTTATAGTCCTTGATTTTAATGGTCAGAAGTTTCTTTGCTTCATTGTATTCATAGCTTGCCCAACCCAACTTGCTGTCGATCTTCTCAAAATCGCCATTATCCAGTGCCATTTTGATTGTATTCTCATTGAGAGTGCCGTTCTCCGGCAGTGTATCTGTGACTGTGATCTCATCCCTGTCTTCAGCTGCAGGCTGCAGCACCAGCTGATAGTGCAGGTTTCCGCCGCTCAAATCGCTCAGTTTAAAGCTGTTATTGCCGCTCACATATTTGAGCTCATCGTTGTCGCTCTTTGCCGCCACCAGCTTCTCAAACTGCTTGTAACTGCGATAGCTGTCCTTGGCGGATGCAGTGCCATTAACACCGTCAATGTGAATGCTGTTTTTGTAGGTCCAGGTTTCCCCGTTGGGCACATTTCCGCGCTCTTCATGGGTGGGGATGCCTGTCACCTCTATGCTGCGCACAGGGTTGTTGTCGTTTCCAGCAGTCACCTCGATTTTGAAGCTGCGCACCTTTGTTTCAGTGTCGGTCTCATTCACCTCGGTCGTACCTTTGGCATCGCTGTAATAGGTAATTTCGATCTTGTTTCCTGCAGCACTGGCCTGCTCATAGCTTAGTTTATCGCCGCTGTGCATGATCAGGGTCAGACCCGCTTTGATGGCTTTGTCCAGCTCTGCCGCGTAAGCGTAGTGGGTGTCTTCCTGCACATCGTTTGTGTTGTTCACGGCATCGCTCAGCACGTCCCACAGGGTAAAGCTCTTTCGCCCGCTTTGTTGGAGGCAGAAATGTCCCAAGTGGGGTCCTTACCGCTGTTTGCCAGCTTTTTGCTGAGAGTCCACTCACCATTGCCAATGGTCACCTTGTCCGAGCCAGAGAAGGAAATGCCGCCTTTGGTGGCAGTTGCGGTGTTGGTCACATCACCGCCGCCGATGGGGGTGGTGGTCTCAAAACGAATGACCAGATAAGCGCCCTTGGAATCCGACTTCATTTCGGAAGAATCAACGGTATAGCCATCCTTCTTGAATTTCTCTGCTGTAATGACATTGTTTCCGCTTTTTCCTCAATGGTCACATTGCCCACAATGTCCACGCCATTGGGCAGCGCGTCCGTAATCTTGAAGCCGTCCATCACGCTGGCATTCATCTGCTTGTTGGGCACCCGCAGGGTGATTTTCCACTCGATGCGACCGGTTTCAGCATTGTATTCGCCCTCTTTGGTAAGGCGGCGGTTCATGGTAATGTAAGAGTCGTACCCATCCGTTTTCACATTCGGCACGGTCACTTCGGCACGGTCACTTCGGCACGGTTCAGCACCAGACCAGTGCCATCCAGCTCGTTGAAGGAAGCTTCCGGAACCAGGATGGAATAGGTCAGGAGATAGGTTTCCCCTGCCTCCAATGCAGGCAGTTTGCTATATGTCAGAGTCTTATCAGCACCATCATTTTTCAGAGTCTTTTTGCTCTCATAATCACTTGTGATATCTGTTTTGGTGCCATCTGCACTCACCAGCCACAGCTTGATGCTGCCCGTTTCGTAGCTGGCTTCCAATGTCGTGCCATCACGGTTTGTGGCGTTGTAATTCAAACGGTCCTTGATGGTGACAAGATTGTTATTGGTGCTGTTGGCACTGGCCACGGTCACCTGATAATTGATCCGCAAGGTTCCATCGCTCAGTGTTTCAATCAGTTGCTTGCCTTCCTGACCAGTCTTGTTCAGCTTTGCATCCGGAACTCGTTTATTGATCGTGAGGGTGCAGTTATCTTTAAATGTAATGTTCTTATCTTCACTGATATTGTCAGCGTTCATCTCGCGGGAGAAATGGAACGTGCCGGTAAAGGCCGCGCCAGTGGTTTCGTCCGTGCCAATGAATTTCTTATCCGTAAAGGTCAGAGTTGCTTTGCCATTCGTGTCAATGGTGTAGCTGCCCACGACCTTATTGTTGTTATTTTCATCCACAATGTTGCCAGACTGTTTTTCCGGCAGGGTCAAGCCGCCGGGCAGCTGGTAGGTCAATGTATTATTATCTTTCGTCAGCACACCGGCGTTCACCGTATACTTCAGGTTGACCTGAACCGTATCGCCGCTGTCCACCGTTGCATTACCGCCAGAGCCGATGTCCTTCCATGTGTCGGTTTTCTTATCGTACTTCTTAAAGCTGACATTCGTGATCCAGTTGCTCAGGTCATGGTCATCTTTGCTGCTGGTTTCGCTGTCAGCCAGAAGCGCAATACCGTAGGAGTCTGCGGCTTCGCCCACCCATTCCACGGTGGCACCAAAACCTTCGGAATCTGTAACCGGAGCGGAATCTGCACCGGTGTCAGCGTCAGATTCATCGTCCTTTGCAGTGCTGCCCTCTGCCTCATAAGCCGCAGCCAGATCGATCACATCGGTGATCTCATCGGCGCTCAGGGATACTTCGGCCACCTTGCCGTCCACATTGCCGGAGATGACGGTCACGTTTCCGTCTTCATCCACAGCGGACACGATGCCGACAGTCTCCGTGGTGACAGTACGCTCTTCGGTCTGGGGCTCTGTCTCCGCCGCATCCAGCGCCAGCAGAGCGATATCTGCGTCGTCAGAGTCGTCCTCCACCTGCGGCTGTTCCCTCTCCACAGCCACGGTCTCGGTGGAGGTGGTGTTGTAGAACACGATATCGCCGGGCGCAAGCTCGGCTTCGGCTGCATCCTTCAGCCACTCAGAACCCCTCAGGTCACTGCGCAGGGCCAGCACACCGGCGCGCTGCGGCACCGTGCTCTGGGGCACGTCTGCATAGTTCAGGCAGTAGGACAGGAACATCACGTCCCAGTCGCCGTAGGGGTTGCCGTACTACTGGCCGTAACGAGTATAGTGGCGCACGGTCTCTCCGTCGTCGGTGTCCAGCTGGAAGTTCTTTTCGCTCTGCTCATAGCCCAGCTGGCTCTGCGCCACGGTGAGCAGATCCTGATCCCATGCGCCGGTGAGGGTGACATTGGTCTTGGAGCGCCACTCGGCCTCGTCTTCCACGTCTGCCTGCGGGTCAGCCAGACAGTTCACCGTGTGGTGATGCTCCGGCAGGCCGCAGACCAACTCCTCCACATAGCAGTCGTCGGTGTGGTGATGCACCGGGGTCTCCACCACCGGCGCAATGACCACGGGCTTTGCGGCCACCGGCTCCTCGAACAATGCCACAGGGTTATAGTCCGGGTTCAGTTCTTCCACCAGTTCGCCTTCGTCCAGGCCGCACACCAGCTCATATTCCGTGGTGTAGCAGCTGTCGTCATGGGTGTGCTCGAACATGTCACAGATCAGGCTGCCGTCCTCGGGGTCAAAGCAATCATCCGTGTGCACATGCTCTTCCTCAAAGCAGGTCAGGGTCTTCACTTTCTGATAGCAGTCGTCCGTGTGCTCATGGGGCACGAAAATGTACTCCGGCTGGGCTTCCGCTGCTGGTTCTTCCTCTGCGTCCACACCGAACGGCTCATCGATCAGCATATCGTCGTCCGGCATGGTGGCATTCCAGTCCTCGGGTTCGCCCTCGGTGTAGCCGCAGACCAGCACCTTTTCATAGCAGTCCGCCGTGTGCTGATGCTCCACCTCGCCGCAGTGATACTGGGCGGTGGCCGCAATACCATCGCTGTGCAGCTGCCAGTTGACGAACAGCGTCGTCAGCAGGGCCAGCACCAGCAGCAGCGCCAGATAGCGGCGGGCATTCCGGTGCTCCTACCGGAACCTTTCTGTCAGAATGTTTACGATATCCTTCATTTGTTTTCAACCTCTTCCGGCCTCCGCTTTGCCCGCGGGGCCCTCACACATATTATTATCTTAGATGGGCTTGCATCCGCTTTTTGTTTTTAACGAATTACCGTCGTTTTGCGAAGCACGTCCTATTTTTCGTAGACACGTTCAATTTAGTATGCCATTCTGCCACACGGAAATCAAGGTGAAGATCATTTCCATTTTCCCTTTTTTCGGCTCAGCGCCTTGATTTTCGGGCTGTTCTGCCCTCTGCGTTCTGCAGGCATTCCGCCATTATTTTCAGCATCGTTTCCGGCATTTGGACCAATCATTTTTCCGCTTTTGTCCGGTATCAGCCGCAGCACCAGCTTCACCATCACCGGGGTCAGCAGCAGCCACACTGCCGTGCAGATCAGGTTGAACAGGGTGTGGCCGTTGGCGATCTGGCGGGCGATCACTTCAGTCTCCGGCCCCACGGGCGAAACCGCTTCGGTGAGCCGGGCAAACCACGGCAGCGCCATGCAGAACACAACCGCGCCGGAAAGGTTGAATACCGCGTGCGCTGCAGCGGTACGCTGTGCATCCTTCCCGCGGCCAAGGCTGGCCAGCGCTGCCGTAATGGTGGTGCCCACGTTATCCCCCAGCAGAATGGGCAATGCTCCCATCAGGCCCAGAATGCTGCCGCCGTCGGGCCCGGGCTGGGCGGCAAGATTCTGCAGCACCGCAATGGTGGCCGAGCTGCTCTGCACTGTCAGGGTCATGCCAAGGCCCGCCAGCAGACCCAGCAGCGGGTTTTCCCGCACCTGGAGCATCCAGCTGCGGAAAAGCGGGCTTTCCGCCAGCGGGGCCAGCGCCCCGCCCATGACCGTGATGCCCTCGAACAGCAGACCGAAAGCAGTCAGCGCCCGGCCAATGGCCCTGCCCTTCTGGCCGCGGCAGGCGAAGCCCAACAGCACGCCCGCAAGCAGCACCGCCCACCGCACATCCTCGAAGCGGAAAGCCAGCAGCTGCGCCGTGGCTGTGGTGCCGATGTTGGCCCCGAAGATCACCGGCACGGCCTGCCGCAAAGTCAGCAGCCCCGCGCTGACAAAGCCGATGAGCATCACTGTGACCGCCGAGCTGCTTTGCAGCACCGCTGTCACCACAAGCCCGGTCAGCACACCCCGCAGCGGCCCGCCTGTAAGCGCTGCCAGCAGGCCTTTCATCCGCTGCCCGGCCGCTGCTTCCAGCGCCCGGCTCAGCTCGTCCATACTATATAAAAAGAGTGCCAGCCCGCCAAACAGTGTGATGACTCTTGTCAGGTTTTCCCTCATTTTCATGCTCCCTTCCAGCCTGTCCGTTTTGTTCATGGATATGCGGCAGCACAGCATTTGTGAACTTTTTTGAAATAGTTGAGCTCTCCCCTTGCATTTTTGCTCCGGGAAGAATATTATTGTCAGGCGTTAACAGTTAACATCTGTTAAGTATTTTGAGAGGAGGAAGCTTGTGTCCGAACAAACCACTTTGAGCTTTCATGGCGTATGCCATTATCTGGGCCGCCTGAGCAAGGCATCCAAAGCAGGGATGAAAGCCGCTCTGCAGGGCTGCCCCAAGTGTCACTTCCCGATGCTGGAAGCGTTGATGCATTCCATCCACTACAAAGGACAGGATGGTTCCATTTCTGTATCCGATCTGGCAAGGGATGTCCACCAGCCTCTGCCGGCCATCAGCCGGGGACTGCGTCAGCTGGAAGCGGACGGACTGATCCAGCGCGAAGCTGACCCCGCTGATCGGCGCAAAACGCTGGTACGCATCACGCCCAAGGGCTATGAAGCCTGCGGGCAGTGTGAGCAGGCACTGAGCGATTACTTCATCTGCGTGATGGCGCGGCTGGAGCCGGAACAGGTGGCCCAGTTGAACGCGCTGCGCGGTGCGCTGATGGACGCCATTCTTGCGGAAAATGCTTCCCGCGAAGCAAAAATACCGAAGGGAGAACCGAACCATGACGAAAATCTTTAAGCAGCTGGCCCACCACTGGGCTGTCTGTCTCGTGGTGTTCGCGCTACTGTTCGTGCAGGCGTACTGCGATCTTTCGCTGCCGGACTACACCAGCAAGATCGTGGACACCGGCATCCAGCAGGGCGGCATCGAAAGCCCCCTGCCCGAAACGATACGCCAGAGCACGCTGGATGCCCTCTCGCTGCTGATGAGCGAAGAGGATGCCGACGCGCTCCAGAACGCCTACGAGTATTATCTTCAGGACGACGGCGTTCTGAAACTCCGCAGCGGCCTGACCGACGATGAGCGTGCATCTCTGGAAGACGCTGTCACCACGCCGGACATCGTGCTGTATATGGCTGCAGCCCAGGCAGCGAATGCCCCCGCCGGGCAAACCGGTATGGGCATGACCAGCCTGGCCGACATGCAGGCGGCTTCTTCTGAGAGCACCGACACTGACACGGAAACCGAGACCGTGGCTCCCACCGCCGACGATCTGGACACCGTGTGCGCACAGTTTGCTGCCATGGCCCAGATGCCGGGTTTCTCCCGCGACGCCATCCAGCAGCAGCTGGCCGGTGCCATGGGCAGCCTGGACGACACCGTGGTGGAGAACCTCAAGAGCCAGTCCATGCTGCTGGTTCAGCTGGAATACGAAGCACAGGGCGTGGCCCACGATGTGCAGATGCGCTATCTTTATAAGGTGGGCGGCCAGATGCTGGGCCTGACCCTGCTGATGGTGGCCGTGTCCATCGCAGTGGGATTCCTCGCTTCCCGCGTGTCTGCCGCCATTGGCCGCGACCTGCGCCGCGAGACTTTCTCTTCGGTCATCCACTTCTCCAACGCTGAGATCGAAAACTTCTCCACCGCATCCCTTATCACCCGCACCACCAACGATATCCAGCAGGTGCAGTTCGTCTGCGTCATGCTGCTGCGCATGGTGGCCTATGCACCCATTCTGGGCATCGGCGGCGTCATCCATGTGCTGAACAGCAGCACCGGCCTTTCCTGGATCATCGTGCTGGACGTGGCCGTTCTGCTGCTGCTCATCATTTTCCTGATGAACGTAGCCATGCCGAAGTTCAAGGTCATGCAGAAACTGGTGGACCGCCTGAACCTCGTCAGCCGCGAGATCCTGACCGGCATCATGCCGGTGCGTGCGTTCAGCCGAGAACAGTTTGAGGAAGAGCGCTTCGACAAGGCCAACAAAGACCTGATGGGCACTCAGCTGTTCACCAACCGCGCCATGGTGGCCATGATGCCCTTTATGACCCTCATCATGAACGGCACCAGCCTGCTGATCGTCTGGTTCGGCGGCAAGGCCATGGATGCTGGCAATATGCAGGTGGGCGAGATGATCGCGTTCATCACCTACACCATGCAGATCGTCATGTCCTTCCTGATGCTGGCCATGGTGGCCGTTATGCTGCCCCGTGCAGGTGTGGCCGCTGACCGTATCGATGAGGTCATCCGCACCAAGCCCACCATCACCGACCCGGACGAAACCATCGCAAAATCCGCACAGGAGCACAAGAGCTGGAACGGCGTCGTGCAGTTCAATGACGTGAGCTTCCGCTTCCCGGGCGCTGACAGCGACGCATTGGAGCACATCAGCTTCACCGCAAAGCCCGGCGAAACCACCGCCATCATCGGTTCTACCGGCTGCGGCAAGTCTACCCTGCTCAACCTCATTCCCCGCTTCTACGATGTCACCGGCGGCAGCGTGACCGTGGACGGCATCGATGTCCGCAATATGCCGCAGGCACAGCTGCATGACCTGCTGGGCTATGTACCTCAGAAGGGCGTGCTGTTCAGCGGCACCATTGATTCCAACCTGAAATTCGGCGGCGAGCACATCACCGACGCCGATGTGAAAAAGGCGGCCTCCATCGCACAGGCCACCGAGTTCATCGACGCAAAGCCCGAGGGCTATGAAAGCCCCATCGCACAGGGCGGCTCCAACGTTTCCGGCGGCCAGAAGCAGCGCCTTTCCATTGCCCGTGCCATTGCTAAAAAGCCGAAAATTTATCTGTTCGACGACAGCTTCTCCGCTTTGGACTTCAAGACCGATGTGGCCCTGCGCCGTGCACTGAAAGCCGAGACCGGCGACTCCGCCGTCATCATCGTGGCACAGCGCATCTCCACTGTGCTGCACGCAAATCAGATCCTTGTGCTGGACGAGGGCCGTCTGGTCGGCAAGGGCACCCACGCCCAGCTGATGGCTTCCTGCCCCGAGTATCAGGAGATCGCCCGCAGCCAGCTGAGCCAGAAGGAACTCGACCTTGAATCTCTGAACACTGAAAAGGAGGGTGAGTGATATGCCAAGACCCGGACGTCCCACGACCGAACGCGCCAAGGACTTCAAAGGCACGCTGCGGCAGCTCATCCAGACCCTGAGCCACTATAAGCTGCCGCTTATCACGGCCATCGTCTTCGCCATTCTGTCCACCATCTTCAACATTGCAGGCCCCAAGGTGCTGGCAAAGGCCACCACCGCGCTGGCCACCGGCTGGATCGCCAAGCTGCGCGGCACCGGCAGCATCGACTTCGTGTATATCGGCCGCATTCTGCTGTTCCTGCTGGGCATGTATCTGCTGAGCAGCGCATTCAGCTTTATTCAGGGCTGGCTGATGACCGGCCTCTCGCAGAAAGTCTGCTATGACTTCCGCAAGCAGATCAGCGAAAAGATCAACCGCCTGCCCCTCGCCTACTTTGAAAAGCGCACCGTCGGCGAGGTGCTGTCCCGCATCACCAACGATGTGGATACTCTGGGCCAGAGCCTGAACCAGAGCATCACCCAGCTCATTACCAGCGTAACTACCATGATCGGCGTACTGGTCATGATGCTGTCCATCAGCCCCAAGATGACCCTCATCGCCCTGCTGATCCTGCCCGTTTCGCTGGCCCTGGTGCTGCTGGTGGTCAAGTTCAGCCAGAAATACTTCAAGGCACAGCAGGCCACGCTGGGCGTTGTCAACGGTCAGGTGGAAGAGGTCTACTCCGGCCACAATGTGGTCAAGGCCTTCAACCGCGAAGCCGTTGTGCTGAACGATTTCAACACCGCCAACGACAAGCTGTACGAATCCGCGTGGAAGAGCCAGTTCCTCTCCGGCCTGATGCAGCCCATCATGAATTTTGTGGGCAATCTGGGTTATGTGGCCGTGGCTATCGTGGGCAGCATCTTTGCCGCCAACGGCACCATCACCATCGGTGATATTCAGGCCTTTATCCAGTACGTGAAAAACTTCACTCAGCCCATCCAGCAGCTCTCGCAGGTGTCCAACATGCTGCAGAGCATGGCCGCCGCCGCAGAGCGTGTGTTCGAGTTTTTGAACGAGCCGGAAGAGGATCAGAAGGCCGACCCCGCCCGCCGCGCTGACCCCAGCTGCATCGACGGTCAGGTCACCTTTAACCACGTCAAGTTCGGCTATACCCCTGAAAAGACCATCATCCATAACTTCAGCTGTGAGGTCAAGCCCGGCCAGAAGGTGGCCATCGTTGGCCCCACCGGCGCAGGCAAGACCACCATGGTCAAGCTGCTCATGCGCTTCTACGACGTGGACTCCGGCTCCATCACCCTGAACGGCCACGATGTGCGCGACTTCGACCGCAGCGCTCTGCGTGAGGGTTTCGGCATGGTGCTGCAGGACACCTGGCTGTTCAAGGGCACCATCATGGAGAACATCC
>CAVKKE010000043.1:0-18805 GCA_963656875.1 Barnesiella intestinihominis
CTTGCGGCTAACCCATGGGACCCGTACCCGATGCCGGACCTTCTTCCCGGTGGGTGCGGGTCTTGTGGTATCATGAAAAATGTTTTCTTTACTTCCCAAAGATTGTGAAACTTCTGTTTATCCGCCAAGTCTATTGTAGGATCCAATCAAAAAGGGATGTCGTTTCGTCAGGTAACGAGCGGCATCCCTTTTCTTAATCTTCTAACCCATGGCTCCCGGTTGCATTTTCAAATATTCCTCCGCATCCTCGACCCCGGTGCAGTTATGCGAAGAGGATAGCTATAAGTTTTTGGACACACAGCAGTCTGGAAAGAACCCTTCTCCTATCGAGAAAAGGTTCGGATTTTCTTTTTTAAAAGGATGTGGGGCCGTGGCAGACATTCCTATGCGTTGAAAACCGCGCACTAATCAAAGCCCCACTGGGGCTTTGATTACCTTCGCTGCGCTGCGGCCCGTGCTGTTCAAGGCCTCTTGCGCACCGAAAAAGAAAAACCAGAACACTACTGTGTTCTGGTTTTTCTTGGTGCGGATAAGAGGACTTGAACCTCCACCGAGTTGCCCCGATTAGAACCTGAATCTAACGCGTCTGCCAATTCCGCCATATCCGCTTATTTTGTTTTCGTTCTTTGCTGTGTTGCTCGGAACGATAGTAATTATACCAGATATGGCAGGAAAGTCAAGCGTTTTTTCAAAAAAACTTTTCTCTTTTTGTAAAACATCATACTTTCGTGAAAAAGCCCGTCGCAGGCCGTTTTTTCGGTGATGCGGCGGGCTGGAATTTCTTCGTTTTTTCTTTGTTCCTCCAAAAAATCATCTGGCACAGTTTCGCATGGCCGGATGTCATCAGCTCACGCCCGTTCCCCACACAAGCCACAGGTACCCATAGCCTGCCAGCACTGCTGCCAGCGTAAAGGGCACGCCGATGCGCTGGAAGTCCCGGGTCGTGACATTCTCACCGTTCTTGCTCAGAATGCCGATCGCTGCGATATTGGCCGACGCGCCGATCGGCGTCAGGTTGCCTCCCAGCGTCGCGCCGGTGAGCAAGCCAAAATAAAACACATAGGGCTCCATGCCGGCGCCGTTGTTCATGAGTTCGGCAATGCCCTGCACCACGGGCAGCATCGCGGCCACATAGGGGATGTTATCGATAAACGCCGACAGCACCACCGACACCGCCACCAGCAGGGTGAACAGCCGGAAAGGGTCCTCCCCTGCTACGACATGGAACAGCTCTGCTGCCGCGTCGATGACGCCCGCAGCGCGGATGCCGGCGATGACGATGAACAGGCCGAACAACAGCAGCAGGGTGTCGCGGTCAAGCTCCCTCAGCACGCGGCCCAGCGGCTTCGCTGACCCGGCCCGCAGGCAGGCCCGGGCCACGCCGAACAGGCACAGCCCCATGCACACAAGACCGCTGCGCAGTTCATAGAGCACCCTCATCACGCCGTCCTCCGGCTGGGGCAGGAAGGATGCCGCGATGAGCAGGCCCACTGTCAGCAGCATCAGGGCGGTGGGCACGTCGTCCTCGACCTCAGTCTCGACTCTGGCCTCGACGGGCTGCTTTTCACGGCGGAACAGCCTCAGCAGCACCAGAAGCGATGCCAGCGCGCCCAGTTCCACGCCCCAGAAAATGCCCGGGCGGCCCCGCATCCAGAAGAAATCGAAGAAGTTCATGTCTGCAAAGCTGCCCAGCAGAATGCTGGTGGTGTCTCCCACCAGCGTGGCCGCGCCCTGCAGATTGGAGGACACGGCAATGGCGATGAGCACCGGCACCGGGGAAATTTTCAGCTTGCGGGCAATGGCAAGGCCCACCGGGGCCACCATGAGCACCGTCGCCACATTGTCCACGAAGGCACTGATGCCCCCTGCAAACAACGCCAGCATACACACTGCCCACCGGACATCCGGCACCCGGACGATGAGCATCTCGGCCAGCCGGGCAGGCATTTTGCTTTCAATAAAGAGCACCACGATGCCCATAGTGCCCGCCATCATCAGCAGAATATTATAGTCCACCGCGCTCAGCGCTTTCGGAAGGGAAAAATCATACACGCCCAGCTCCCCCAGCGCAACGAACACCGCCGCACTGCACAGCGCCACCCACGGGCGGTACTGCTGGAGCCAGAGCATCAGAACATAGGTGACAGCGAACAGCACAAGTGCCAGTGTCATTCATCATTCTCCCCGCTGCGGGCGTCCTCGTCGATCATGCGGTAGCCCACGCCAAGTTCATTCAGGATGTACGAATTGCTGCCCGGGCGGCTGCCCAGCTTTTTGCGGATGTTGGCCATGTTGACCTGCAGCTTTTTGGTGCTGCCCACATCGGTGTCGCCCCAGATGGCTTTGACGATGGACGCATAGGTCATCACCCGTCCGGCGTGCTGGGACAGAAATGCCACAATGTTGTACTCGGTCTGGGTCAGTTTGATCTCCTGCTCGTCCACAAAGACCTTGCGCCGGTCATAATTGATGTGGATCCCCTGCGCCCGGAACTCGCCGCCCGGTGCCATTCCGCCCCGCACAGCGCTGTAGCGGTTCAGCCGCAGTGCAGCCCGCACCCGGGCCAGCAGCTCGCCGGTGCCGAAAGGTTTTGTGATGTAGTCGTTGGCCCCCAGATCCAGCGCCTCGATCTTATCCATCTCGTCAGTGCGGGCAGACAGCACGATGATGGGGGTCATATATTTCTGCCTCACGGTGCGGATAAATTCCAGCCCGTCCCGATCCGGCAGGCCCAGGTCCAAAATCACCAGATCTGGGTTGTGGGAAGCGAACAGGGTCAGGCCCATGGTACAGGTGTGGGCCACCAGCGCCTGGTAATCATTGGTCGTGAGCAGCGTTTCGATAAAGCTGCAGATGTTGGCCTCGTCCTCCACCATGAGGACTTTGAACTTGTTATTGCTCATCTTCTGCATCCTCCATTTCGATTTCTTCCGTTTCCAGCCAGAAGCGGATGGTCGTGCCCTCACCGGGGCGGCTCTCCGCTTTGATTTCTCCGCCGTGGGCCTTGATGATGGCCGCACACACCGACAAGCCGATGCCCATGCCGTGCTTGCCGCTGTCTGCCGGGGCATCCGGGTCAGACCCCACTGTTCCGGAGAAGAGCTTCTTCATTCGTTCTTTCGGGATGCCGCAGCCATCGTCGATGACCTCAAACACAGCCCGGTTGCCCATGGTGAACACCCGCAGGGTCAGTTTGGTCATGCCTTCCGCATGGAGGGCGGCATTTTCCAGCAGATTCATCAGCACCTGCTGGATGAGCATGGAGTCCATGGGGATCACGATGAACTCATCCGGCAGGTCAAGCTGCACCGGAATCTTCGGATACCGTTTGCGGAACTTGACCAGCACAGTGTCCAGCAGTTCTTCCAGCACGGTTGGGGTCTTCTGCACGGTGACCTTCTCGCTGTCGATGCGGGTCACGGAAAGCAGATTTTCCACCATGCGGTTCAGCCATTGTGCATCGGAGCAGGCCTCGCCCAACAGTTTAATGGTTTTTTCTTTATCCAGAGAGTCATAATTTTCAATGACTGTGGAGCAGGCGCCATAGATAGAAGTCAGCGGCGTGCGCAGATCGTGGGAAACAGCCCGCAGAAGGTTGGCCCGCATCTTTTCCCGTTCGCTCTCCATGCGCAGCTGCTCCTGAAGCTTGATGCGGGTGGTCAGGGTACTGGTCATGATGGACACCACCAGCATCACCAGAGCAGAAAACAGGTTTTCCGGCAGGGTGAAGTTGAAAGCCAGATAGGGCGACAGGAACGCAAAGTTCACCGCCAGCACGCTGATGAGCGATGCTGCCACGCCCCAGGCATAACCTTCCGTATACATGGAAGTGACAAATACCGCCAGCATAAAGATCAGCATGGCAACGCCCTCGATGCGGCCCATGACTGCCTGCGTGAACACCACCATGCCGAAAGCTGCGCACAGCGCCGCCGCCATGATCAGCGCGTCATGCAGGATCGTTCGCTTTTTCAATCCGCTTTCCCCCTCCCAGAATGATATTCTTTCTCAGGTTAAAATTATACCATAGCATTATTAAAGATACAGTAAAAATCCTTAGGCAGTTGTTCCGGAAGCCCGGCTCCGCCCGCTCCGTCCTGCTGACGCTCGCCAGACATCCAGCGCGGGAAACCCTCGCACTCCCCGAAAGGATATCTCGTCGATTATAATATCAGCCCAACCTTCAGATACGGCGTCGCATCATCCTGCCGGAGCAGGCGGAGTCAGCCTTATTTTCCTTTTCATTGACAACCTCTTTTCACCGTAGTAAAATAGGTTTATCATCACTTTACGTTACTGAATCAGGAGATTTTTATGCTTTACTTTGAAAACGACTACTGCGAGGGTGCACACCCCGAAATTTTGAAAAAGCTGGCCGAGACCAACTTCGAGAAGGTGCCCGGCTACGGCACCGACCCCTACTGCGCCAGCGCAAAGGAAAAGATCCGCGCTGCCTGTGCCTGCCCGGATGCGGATGTGTTCTTCATCTCCGGCGGCACCCAGGCCAACTCCATCGTCATTGCGTCGGTGCTGCAGCGCTGGCAGGGTGTGATGGCTGCCGCCACCGGCCATGTGGCTGCACACGAAGCCGGTGCCATTGAGTACACTGGCCACAAGGTCATTGCCCTGCCCGCACACGAGGGCAAGGTGTCCGCCGCCGATGTGCGCGACTGGTGCGCCACCTTCTACGCCGACGACAACCACGACCACATGGTCTTCCCCGGCATGGTGTACATCTCCCACCCGTCCGAGTACGGCACGCTGTACTCCAAAGCCGAACTGGAAGAACTGCACGCCGTGTGCCAGGAATACAAAATGCCGCTGTTCATGGACGGTGCCCGTCTGGGCTACGGCCTGATGGCCAAGGGCACCGATGTGACGCTGGCCGACATCGCAAAACTGACCGACGTGTTCTACATCGGCGGCACCAAGGTGGGCGCCCTGTGCGGCGAAGCTGTGGTGTTCCCCCACGGCGCACCGGCCCACTTCATGACCATGGTGAAGCAGCAGGGCGCACTGCTGGCAAAGGGCCGTCTGATGGGCCTGCAGTTCGACGTACTATTCACCGACGACCTCTACACCCGCATCAGCAAGAACGCCATTGAGACTGCCGACCGCCTGAAAGAGGGTCTGGCCGCCAAGGGTTACCGCTTCTATATGGACTCTCCCACCAATCAGGTGTTCCCGATCCTGGAAAACACCCAGCTGGCCGCGCTGGAAGGCAAAGCCAAGTTCGGCTTCTGGGAAAAATACGATGATGCCCACACCGTCATGCGCATCGCCACCAGCTGGGCCACCAGCATGGAAGAGGTCGAGCAGCTGATCGAACTGATGTAATTCCTGCCGAAGAATTTCTTCGGACTTTATGCAGGTTATCGATTGCATTTTCCTGCACGGTATGGTATCTTTTTGGTAGAACAACATTTGTCTGAAACCGGCGGGCCACGCACCTGCTGTTTTCTGTAAGTGATTGGAAGGAAGGTAATTTACATGGGCTTTTTTGACAAACTGTTCGGCGGCAAGGCCGAAGAAGAAACCGCCAAGTTCTTTGGTCAGAGCAAGACTGTTCTGGCTCCTCTGCGCGGCAAGGTGCTGGCTCAGGCCGACATCCCCGATGAGACTTTTGCACAGGGCATTCTGGGCCCCGGCTGCGGCATCGAGCCCACCGGCAAGACCGTGTATGCTCCGTTCGACGGCACTGTGAATCAGGTGGCTTCCACCCTGCACGCCGTGGGCCTGACCAGCGATGACGGCATCGAGATCCTGATCCATGTGGGCATGGACACTGTTGAGATGAACGGCAAGGGCTTCAAGGCTCTGGTCAAGGAAGGCGACAAGGTCAAGGCCGGCACTCCGCTGCTGAAGATTGATCTGGACGCTATCCGTGCAGCAGGTCATCCCACTGCCACTGCCATCATCGTCACCAACGGCGACGACCTGGGCGAGCTGAAGATGCTGGCTGAGGGCGACATTCTGGCAGGCACTCCGCTGTTCAAGTTCTGATTCTGAATTTAATGTATTGCAAACAGGCCGGCCCCGCGGGGCTGGCCTGTTTGCTTTTTAATGCTTCCCGTGCAGAGCTGAGTGTTTTCGCGCGGGACAGATTTATATGGCTTTTGCAAAACACATCGCCGTTTGAGCTCTGCCGATTGAGAGTCGCTGACTCGACAATTCTGCAAAGGTAAGATAAATTTCACCGGGCAGGATGACGGAGAGTTTCCAAAGCAAATGATCCGCCGGGGTGGGGCCCTATTGCCCGCAGGGCAATAGGGCGGGCGATGGAATGGCCCGAGCCATTTGCGTGGGAACTCCCCGGTGGCCTGCTATCAAAGATGTTACTTTCCTCCACGACCCTTTCCGTGAAAAAGTAAATCTGGAAAATCCGCAGATTTTCCAGATTTACAAATATAAAAATATTATTTCCGCTATTTATGGCGCAGCGCACGCGAAGCCATTTCAAATAGTGTTATTCCTTCACCGGCCGATACTTCAGCACCTTCTGGGAGAAATGTCCGTCAAAGAACTGAATGAAGGGCCCAAGGCAG
Organism: Barnesiella intestinihominis; assembly: GCA_963656875.1. Classification (GTDB taxonomy): domain Bacteria; phylum Bacillota; class Clostridia; order Oscillospirales; family Ruminococcaceae; genus Faecalibacterium. Next base: position 6,546 of record CAVKKE010000043.1, read on the forward strand.
AAAGCACACACGAGAGTGCCAATGCCCACAAGGCCGCCCAGCAGCCAGCACAGCAGTGCGCACAATGCGTCAGTGAACACGCGGCAGCCGAAATACGGGAAGGGCGTGTAGTCCCGCAGGCCGAGGGAGAGGTAATCATAAGGCGCAATGCCAAGGTCTGCAGTCTGATAGAGCGAAACGCCCAGCGCCGTGACCGGCACAGCCACAGCCATCCACAACAGCTGCACCGGCAGGCCCGCAGCCTCTGCCGGGCCGAAGAACGCCGCAATGGGGTCATAGAATGCCGTGACGATAAATCCGATGCCAAGGCCGTTCACAAAGGTGCCAAGGCCGATATACTTGCGCCCGAACCAGAACTCAGCAACAAAGAAGATCACGTTGATGCAGATGTTTTCCACGCCCAGCGAAATGCCCAGCATCTCCGCCAGCCGCATGTTCAGCGCGCTGATGGAGTCGTTGCCGAGGTGTGCCTGCTTGAACAGCGCAATGCCCAGGGCGATGATAACAACGCCCACCACCATGCCGATGATGCGCCGGGCCGAAAGGGTCTGCCGGGTCTTTTCCATGGTTCCTTCTCCTTTTTTGCACCAGATGTTTTTGAATGGTGGAAAATTCAGCTGTGCAGCCGGGCTTCAATGGCCGCTTTATCCAGCCCTTCACCAATGACGATGAGCACGTCCTGTCCCTGCAGGATAGGAGCCAGCGTCTTTCCGGCAGCAGTTGCGTTCAACTCCAGCCAGCCTGTTTCGGTCTCCGGGGCCGGGGCAAAGCCTTTCACCCGCAGCACATGCCCGCAGGCCGGGTCGGCAAACAGCCGGTCTGCTGCTGCCTGCAGCTGTTCCAGCGTCAGATGCTGCTCAAGGAAGCACAGCGAGCTGAACGCTTCGTGCTCGTCGAAATGCAGCTTTTCACAGCTGGCCTGCCGGTGGCCGCAGGCAGCAATGCCCGCAAGGTCGGCGTCGTTCAGGTCATCCCAGCCCTTGACGAGGATCTCTTCCGGGGCAAACTTCCGGGAGCACTTACAGCCTTCCAGCGCACGGGCCAGATGAGCACGGGCTGCTTCGCACTGGGTGGGGCCCGCCTGCTGGCTGCGGCTCAGCAGCACCCGGCCCGCGTTGGCGGTCTCGGACGCCAGCAGATATTCCGACTGGGGCGAAAGCTGTTCGGGCAGCATGGCATCCACGATGGCGATAACGTTTCCGATCTGATACCAGCGGTCCAGCGGGTCGTCCCGCAGCACGTCGAAGAACTCGTCCACGTCAAAAATGCCGCTGGGCTCCACCACCACCCGGTCGAAGCCGCGCATGGCCATGGCGATCAGCTTGGTGCGCATCCGGCGCTGATGAGTGTCGCAGTCGCACCCGCCGCTGATGGTCTCAAGGTCGCACTTCGGCCCCAGCAGATCCTGCACCAGCATGGCGTCCACATTCACTGCGCCGAAGTCATTTTCCAGGATGCAGACGTTGTGGCCCTGCTCCACCAGATATCGGACATACCGGCGCAGGAACGTAGTCTTGCCTGCGCCCAGAAAGCCTGTGATAAGATCAACCTGTACCATAATTGAAAGCACCTCCTGTGCTGAAAAAAGCTGGGTCTTACTGGTTCTCGCCCTCTTCGGAAGGCCGCTGGCAGCTTGCGATCACCTGCCGGGCAACGGGTGTGATCTTGGCCGGAATGGCCGCGGGCTTTGCCAGATAATAGCCCTGCAGCGCATCCGCGCCCAGCTCGATGACTTTGCTCATCTCGGCGGCGTTCTCCACGCCCTCCGCAATGATCTGCATGCTGCGGGGGTGAGCATAGGCCACGATGTTGCGCATGATCTGCTGCTTGTCGGTGTCCGTGTCGATGCCGCGGATGATGGCGATGTCCACCTTGATGAACTGGGGTGCCAGCTCCAGCAGGCTGCCCTCATTGGAATAGCCGCTGCCGTAATCATCCAGCGCAAACATGCCGGAGAAGCCCGGGGCACGGCGCTTGACTTCCAGCGACTCTTTGTTCATTTCTTCTTCCTCAGTGATCTCAATGACCATCTGACGGCGCAGCTCATGCCAGCGGCTGTCCATATATTCGCTGTCCTCAAGCCGCAGTGCAACGCTGGCAATGGAGTTGACAAAGAGCATGGCGTCCCGGCGCACAAGGCCCTCGTTGCGCAGGCCGTTGAAGGTTTCCAGCGACTTGAAGAAGGTGAGCCGCTCGATCTCATACAAAGCTCCCTGCTCCCGGGCCAGCTTCATGATGGTGGCCGGAGAGCGCAGGGACGGGATGTCCGAGCGCATCAGTGCTTCATAGGCAATCTCCCGGCCGGTGCGGGCCGAGAAAATGGGCTGGAACACATAGTACACCCGCTCTTCCGTGAGCAGCTGCTGGAAGTCACGTCGCAGCTGGGCAGCCTGTGCCTCCCGCTTGTAAACATCCAGATCAAATTCTTCCAGACGGCCCTTGTTGGTGCGCTTGACCTGATACAGGGCAAAATCTGCATACTTCTTCAGGGCATCAAGGTCTGTGCCGTCTTCGGGATACCAGGAGATGCCGCCGGAGATGCTGATGTGCAGCTCACTGCCGCTGGGCAGCACGGCCACACTGCGCTGCATGGCAGCGCACAGCACACCGATGCGCTCCTGGATCTGGGAACGGCTGCGGTAGCCATAGAACAGCATCATGAATTCATCGCCGGACAGGCGGGCCACGATCGTTCCGGTGGGGGTGTTCTCCGCCAGGCACCGGCCGGTGCGGTGGATGTACTGGTCGCCCCAGTCATGGCCGTAGGTGTCATTAATGTGCTTGAGGTTGTCCAGATCCATCATCAGCAGAGCCGCCACACCCAGCTGGCCGGGGTTCTGGAACAGTTCTCCGCACACGCGGTGGAATGCCTGACGGTTGTACAGGCCGGTGAGGATATCGTAATCGCGCTCGTGCTCAATGCGCATCCGCTCCAGCGTGGTGGTGGTGACATCTTCCGCCAGCCCCACCTGCACCCGTCTGTCGTTGGTGACACGGAGCATGATGTAGCGGGTGGTGCCGTCCTTGCGGATGGTCAGCAGCTTGTCCCCCTCTGCCGTAGTGGTACAGGGGTTGGCCATCTCGATCTGCTTCAGCTTTTCCTCAAATCTGCGCACACTCAGCTCGCTGCTGCTCACTTCCGGGGCACCCAGCAGCGCAAAGAAATTTTCCGTTGCATAGACGCTTCCGGTATCAAACCGCAGCTCGTAGCCGCCCAGTTCCACACTGGCCATGTCCATGATGCGCAGGAACTTGGTGGAGTTGTTCAGCAGCTCGGTGTTCAGGCTGGTAAGGGCCTCTGCAAGGCGGTCCAGCTCCCGGATGCCGGTGCGGGAAAGCTCCGGTGACTTCTTCTGTTCCTGTGCATCGATGACTTCGCGGTAGAGCTTTTCGGTGGGGTGGGCAATGGTGCGGGCCACCAGCAGGCTGCTGAGCACGCTCAGCAGCATCGTGATGATGATGGCAATGACCAGCAGCCGCTGCACATTGCCTGCAAAGGCAAACAGCGTTTTGGCGCGCACCGCGCCGATGAGCATCCACTGCTCTTCAAAGAAGAGGGCATTGCGGCTATAGAGCGTGATGGGCTCCATCACCGCGTAGTAATTCGTCTTGCGCAGAGTCAGGCTGTATTCGCCGTTTCTGTTCTCCAGTTCCATCATGGAAGTCGGTGCTTCTACTGCGTAAATATCTTCGCTGGAGGTCACCGACTTGCTGAAAAGGATCGAATCCTCTCCCAGATCCGCAGTGGTGGAAGCCAGATAATAGGTGCCGGTGTTGTCGTTCTGCAGCTCGGCATAGGGCATTTTTTCTTCCAGATAGCTGGTGAGGATCTCCACGCCGATCACACCGTAGACCGTGCCGTCCGGCAGGATCAGCGGCTGCGAGTAGGCAATGGCGGTGCGGTCATCCTCGCCCAGCTTATACACGCTGGTGGTCCAGCGGCCATAGTCCTCTGCGTCCAGCTTTGCTTTGTCCTCATAGGCCGTCTGAAAGGGTGCCTTGAAAAAGCCGTTGCCTTTCAGGCCGTAATAGCGCAGCGTGGGCCGCCAGCTTTTGTCTGTGGTGATGCCCAGCTTTTTGACCACCGACGCACTGCCGCGCTCAATCATCAGGTCCGAGTTCGTCTCCGAAGCGCGGGCGTCCGGGTCAAGATCCCGGATATAGATGCCGGGCATTCCGGTGCCCACTTCCCGCTTGCGCAGATCGTCGGTGTTCAGCACCATGAAAATGCCGGTGACCTGGCGGCTGTGCAGGGTGTTGACCAGCTCCGGCGCAACCGCTACCAGCAAAACATCTGCCTCATCGCTGTTGCTGCCCAGCACATCCATCCGGATGGTGCCGTCCTCCACGAGCTGCTGCGTGGTCTCATTGATGTACTCAGCCAGCTCGTTGAGGTCCTGCGCCTTCTGCATCATGTCCTGCAGGTAGCTGACACGGTTGTGCACCTGCATGGCAAGGATATCTTTTGCGTTCTGGTTCAGTCTGCCGGACACATTGGTGGCGGCAATGCACATGGTCAGCAGAATGGTCTCAATGACCAGCACGACCAGCATGTAAAAAAAGATGGTCAGGAAAATGGGGCGTCCATTTTCCTTCCGCGTCCCCTCTGCTCTTTTCCGCTTCGGCACTGCTGTCCCCCCTTTTCCGGTGCACGGACCCGTATCAGCCCTCGTACTGCACCAGCTTGCTGCAGGTGTCCTGATACCAGCTCTCGAAATATTCATCCGTCAGGAACTCTGCTTCTGCGTCGGCTGCGCTCTGGCCTTCCGCGATGCGCTGCTCCACGGTCTCGCGGTCTGCAGCAGCCAGATCACTCAGGCCGTATTCCAGCACTTTGCGGGCGGAAACGCCGCCCTCAAAGGCACTGGGCGTATAAAGCCGGTTGGAATTTACAGTCTGAACAGCCTCATTCAGGATTGCCTGCATGTTGTCGCTCAGGGTCAGCCCGCTGGACTCAATCGCTTCCATATTGTTCGCATCGCGGGTCACCGGAAGATAGCCGGAACCCACCGAGAAAGCAATGTTGTTTTCCGCCTGGGTGAACCACTTCAGGAACTCCACCGATGCTTCGATTTCTTCATCGGTGCCTGCAGTGACCACCATGCCTGCGCCCTGCTGCACGGCGACGTCCTCACCGTCCGCAAACTTCGGCGTGGGCAGAACCTTCACATCGATATCATAGCTCTCGTTGTCGTTCAGGCTCACCTGCTTGGGGAAGAAGGTGGCACTGGAGCAGGAGCCCACATAACCCAGCACGTTGCCGGTCTTGATGTCGTCGCTGCGGAAGCGTCCGGTGGCTGCAAACCAGCCCTTGACAAAGAGCACATAGTAGTTATCCCACAGTTTGCGGGCCACATCATGGTCAAAGTTGACGGTCATCTTGCCATCTTCCACATCAAAAATGGTGTCGCCCAGCTGCTGAGCGCCCACCAGCATGTAGTTGGCCATGGCATCACGGCCAAACAGAGCCTTGCCGTCGTCGGGGGTGTCGGTCTGGGCGTCCGTCCAGTCATAATATTTTCCGGCCGTTTCCACAAGCCCCTCAATGGTGGCAAGGTCATCGTAGCTGGCACCGGTGGCAGCTGCAAACTTCTGCCAGTCAGTGTCATTGAAAAGCATCAGCTCGGTGAATTTTGCCACAGGGAAGATTTTCATCTCGCCGGTGCCGTTGAAATCGCCTTCGGTGATATAACTTTCGATATACTCTGCTTTTTCTTCGTCGGTCAGGTAGGGAGCCAGATCCACCACCATGCCCATCTGATCCAGTGTATAGGCGGTGTCTGCATAGGCAGAGAAAACATTGGGCATGGCTGCAGCGCCCACCTTGCCCTCAGCGGAATCCATCACGCTGGCTTCCAGGTCGTTCACGCTGCCCTGGCTCTCAGTGGATACCACGATGCCTTTTTCTGTGCCGACCGTACTGTTGAACTGCCCCACCAGCTTGGTGAAGCTTTCCAGCTGGTCGCCGTTATAATAGGTCCAGATCATGATGTTGGTCACAGTCTTGGGCTCGGGCTGCGCGCCGCCGCAGGCTGCACAGCTCAGGGCCAGTGCTCCCGCACACAGCAGGCTGACCCACTTTTTCAAAAGTCTTTTCATAAAAATCCCCCAAAATTGCCGCAGCGAGGTCTTCCACTGCCGCACACCTCCAGTTTATTAGACTAAAACTAATCATACCACGTTTTTTCAGCTGCGTAAACCGCAGCCGCAAAAAATCATCGAAATCACAAGAATCCATGAAAACTTTTTCGATTCTAACGAAAAAGGCACAGTCCCTCCCATTTTCCTCGGGAAAGGCTGCGCCTTTGCGTTATTCTTCAGGTTTCTCCGCCGGGACCGTGGACAGGGTGATCTGTTCATAGTCCGCGCTGTGGGCAAGATAGGTTTTCAGGTCACCGGTGTTGGTGGTCACCATGCCGTCCAGCCGGGTGGATGCATTCAGCCCGAAGGCCAGCACATCCATGCCTTCTGCAGTCCCCTGCCAGAACTTGTCTTCGCAGCCGGGCTTTGCCCAGCGGCAGGGCAGATATTGCACGAAACCGGCTGCAGTCAGCAGCTCGTCTGCTTCGGCACGCTGTGCTTCGGCAGCAACATCATCCAGCATGTCCTCCCCGGCGCAGCGCTGCAGGATCACATGGCACACCGGGCGGCGGGTCGCTTCCAGCACCGAGTGGCGGAAGCCGTAGCGGGAGACGTTCTTTTTGCCGTACAGCAAAATGAAGCCCATGCTGTTGCGGCTGTCGGCCCGCAGGAAGCCGTGGGTGATGTAGGGCATCTGCTGGGTGTAATTCAGAGTATCCAGCGTGCAGAAGTCCAGCGGCTCCAGCGAGTAAAGCTCCAGATCATAGCGGGTGATGTGGGCCCGGTTATAGAACGGCATGTTGGCGCCGTTGATGTCCGCCGGACAGATGCGCATGGTCACCGGGGCATTTTCTGCCACATGGTAGCAGCTGCGGATGAGCCGCAGCAGGTGGTCGATGTCGCTGCCATTGGTGATGGAAGCCGTCCCGCCGCCCAGACGGATGGCCTGCACCTCGCAGTCGGCCAGGTCGGCGGCGTTGGCCTTGAGTTCCAGTGCCAGAGCCAGCACATACTCATGCAGCATTTCGGTGTTGTGGCCCTCAATGAGGGTGCGTCCGTTGAAGGACTGTTTCCGGGTGATGAAGGGGAAATTCAGCTTCATCACCACCGGGTGCAACGGGGTAGTTTCCATAGTGTATGACCTCCGTCAACAGCAATGCCGCACCGGGGTGCAGAGAGTTCCCTGCCCCGGCGCGGCACCGAGAAGAAAAAGAATCTATTCGGATGAGCCGCGTTCCGATAACCTTATTTTATCGGACTGCCGCTCGTTTGGCAAGTGGGAATCAGGCGGTTGCCTGCGCGATGCAGTCAGCCACGGCCTCCTGCACAGCCTTGACGGAGAAGCTCAGGGTGGAAGAAGTGATGGCATCCACGCTGGTGTCGCCCTGGCTGTCCACAACGGCGGCTGCCATACTGGAACGCAGATCGTCCTTCATCAGGTCTTCGTTGCCGGAAGAGGTGATCTTGCAGTCGGTGATGGCATCCTCGCTGAAGGTCATGGTGACGGTGATGGTGCTGTAGCTGGAGTCCTTGGAGGAGGTGTAGGTGCCGGCATAGTACTTGCCGTTGGTGGTGCGCTCCTCAGCAGAGTTCTCGCCGCCGATGCCGTTGTCCAGATCGTTCTTGACATACTCAGCAGCCAGGTAACCGGTCACGAATGCGCTGCCGCAGCTGTTGCCGGCAGTGGGGGTGTGATACTGGATGCCGTAACGCTGGCCGCAGCAGTTGCCGACAGCGTACAGGCCCGGGATAGGAGCCTTGGCACCGGTCAGCACGCGGTACTCACCGTCGGTGCAGACTGCAGCGTGCTGGCACAGGCCGCCGGAGGGGTTGCCGCCGGTGACTGCAGAAGCTGCGAAGAAGGGAGGATCCTGGATCTTGAAGTGCATCATGGATGCATCTGCGCCCCAGTCGGAATCGTAGCCGGCATCGCACATCTCGTTCCAGTGCTTCACTTCATCCAGGAAGCCCTGCTTTGCGTCGCCCTCATAGCCCATGATGTCGGCCAGCTCTTCCAGAGTGTCGGCTGCATACAGGGTAGTGGGGTCGTTGCCGTAGCGGGCGAATGCCTGCACGGAGAAGCCATCGGGACCGGTCTTGTAGTTGGCCATATCCTTGCGGACCTTCTCCAGCATGTACTCGTTGCTGCGGTCCATGGACTGGTGGTCGTATGCCTGATACTCGCAGTATGCATCCCAGTTGGAGTCGGTGACGCAGACCATCTTCTGGCCTTCGGGCATCATGTCCAGATAGCCAACGGAATCGTGGCGGGTGATGGTCTCATTAAAGAAACGCTTGCCGTCATTGCCGAAGATGGGCCAGATGCCGCCGAAGGGGAAGGACGGACGGCTGTTGATGCCGGCTGCCTGACCTGCACGGGGGCCAGCCTCCATGGTAGCGCCTGCCCACATCATCATGCGGATGCCGGAACCGTCGCGGCCCATGGAAGAAACGTTGTTCACATCGGTGCGGTCCTTGCCGTAAGACCATGCCAGGTTGCGCAGGGTGTCGCACAGATCCAGACGCATGTCCGGGTTGCCGCCGAAGTCGCCGGCTGCAACGATGACAGCCTCAGCGTTGACCTGGAAGTACTTGCCGTCGATGTCGGTGAAGATGGCACCAGTAACCTTGCCATTCTCGTGGACGAGGGTCAGGCCCTGAGCGCCGTAGATGTACTCGCAGCCCTTCTCAACAGCCTTCTGCTGCAGCAGACGGACGGTGTACGGCCACATATTGTTGTTGGTGTTGGTCTCCGTGCCGGTGTCGCGCCACTGGGTCATGCCAACATAATAGTAGCTGTGGCTGCAGGGGTTCTGGAAGTGCTTGTTGCCCTTGTAGTTCACAGCGTGAGCATACTTTGCAACGTAGTCGGGGTCCAGCTCAGCCAACATCCAGTCCAGAGCCTCGCCGGAACGGGTGGCGTAATCCTTGACAATCTTCTGGTTGGCGTGGCCCAGAGCCTTGACCATGTACTCGGTGAAGATGTCCATCGGATCATACTTCTCAGCGCCCTTGTCCAGGAAGAACTTGGAGTTGTAGGTGGTCAGGTCGCAGGCGTAGTTGTCGTACTCTTCCCAGGTCTGCACTTCGCAGCAGATGGTGTCCAGGCCCTCTTCTGCGCAGCGCAGAGCGGCGGCAGTGCCGGCCTGACCAGCACCGATGACCAGGACCTCGCAGTCCTTGGTGTACTCGACCTTGTCGGCCAGCTGGGGCTCGTCGCCCAGCCAGGCGGGCTTGTTGTTCATGAACTGCTCTTCGGGGATGTTCAGCGAATCGACCATGCCGACCATCATGGAGCCCATGATGTCGCCGTTGCCCTTCTGCTCGATGTACTCCTCGGGAGTCTCCGGAGCCTTGGCGTCCGGATTGGAGCCGCGGTTGGACTGAGAGTAGCTGGTGGCAAAGATGTCGTCCCAGGTGATGCTGGAAGCGGCAGCAGCCGGCTGCTCGGAAGCAGCGGCAGAGCTTGCCACAGAGGAAGCGGCGGCGGAGCTGGCGGTGCTGCTGGAGGAGCAGCCGGACAGTGCGCCTGCAGCGGCAGCGCCCAGAGCGCTGAGAGCCGATGCACGGATGAAGTTTCTGCGCGAGATCTTGTTCATAGTGCGGAACCCTTTCTTTTTTCTTCTTGTCTTCTTTTCCAAAACATTTCGCTGCACAGGGCGCAGTTTGATATTTTTTTGACAATATTCATTATAGCCGTCCCGAACATAAAAGAGAAATTCAATTTTCCAGTCTGCGGTTATCGAAGTTTTCTATAAGTCAGCTTGACCTTTCCCCTGCCCCCTGTTACAATTGATATATCACTTTTGGAAAGGACGCTTTGCCATGACCGACCGCCAGCTGCGCTGTTTTCTGGCTTTGTATGAAACACTGAACTTTTCGGCAGCCGCAAAGCGGCTGTTCCTGACCCAGCCCACTCTGAGCTATCAGATCCGGAAGAGCTGGGCACCCCTCTGTTCAACCGCAGCACCTGCCGGGTAGAGCCCCCGCAGGCAGGGCAGCTGTTTGCCGGGTTTGCCCAAAACACCCGGGACGGCTACAAAGCCTTTCAGGAAGCTCTGGCTGCCGGGCCGCACCGCCGGGAAAAGCTGGTGCTGCAGGTGCCGCTGACCATGGCCTCGCGGGATCTGCTGTATCATGACCTGCTGCTGGCGCTGAGCCAGGCGCCGCCGGAGTGTGAGCTGGAAGTCATTACCGATGCTTCCTCCACGCCTACGGAAGAAGTTCTGCAGAACGGCGTAGACGCGCTGGTGCAGATGCTGCGGGAACCGGTAAGCGACACCATCGACTGCCTGCCGCTGTTTGACACCAAATGTCATCTGCTGGCAAGCCCAAGCCACCCGCTGAGCGCCTGCGGCAACCTGACTCCTGACCAATTGAAGGGACAGACCGTGTGCTTCGAAAGCTGCGATGCATTATTCGTGACCATGGTGCGGCGCTGCATGGAGGACGTCCCCATGCGGTGGCTCATGGTGCCGGATTTTGAAAAAGAATACGTCCACATGCTGGCGGGCAAGTGTCTGTTCCTGAGTCCGGTGCGGGCTCACGGTTATCCCCCGGAGTGGTTCCACCCGCTGATCTTCCCCTTCCCGCCGACACCCACCTGCCTGTTCACCCGCAAAAATGACACCCGTCCGGCCTTGCAGCTGCTGAAAGAGCTGACTCTCGCCGAACATCAGCGTGCCGTGGCGGATGGAAGGCTGTGAGCTCACCAGGCAGGCCAGCAGATAGTTTCCAAAGCAAATGATCCGCTAGGGTGGGTTCCCTGCCGCCGCAGGCGGGAGGGAACCCACCCCAGCGGACGGTCTTCGGAGAAACTTCCGGCCCGCAGGCCGGATTAAAAGCATCTTTATTATTTAATCAGGAGAATTGCTATGAAATACGATTTTACTTCCATTATGGATCGCCACGGCAAAGACGCTATTGCTGTGGATGGTCTGGGCCACGGCTTTGCACCCGAAGCTCCCAAAGACGGCTGGGATGTCATCCCCATGTGGGTGGCGGACATGAACTTCCCCACTGTGCCCACCATCCCGCAGGCCATCATTGAGCGTGCAAAACACCCGGCCTATGGCTATTTCAACGCCACTGACGAATACTATGATTCCATCATCAAATGGCACGAAACACGCAACGGCGTCACCGGCCTGACCAGAGAATGCATCGGCTATGAAAACGGCGTGCTGGGCGGCGTGATCTCCGCTGTCACCAGCTACGCTGCCCCCGGTGATGCCGTTCTGCTGCACAGCCCCACCTACATCGGCTTCACGTTCAGTTTGGAAAACAACGGCTACAAAATCGTCCACAGCCCGCTGAAAAAAGACGAAAACGGCATCTGGCGCATGGACTACGAGGACATGGACGCAAAGCTCAAGGCCAATCATATCCATGTGGCCGTGTTCTGCAGCCCACACAACCCCTGCGGCCGTGTGTGGGAGCGCTGGGAGATCGAGAAGGCTATGGAGGTCTACAAGGCCAACGACTGCATCGTGATCTCGGACGAGATCTGGTCGGACATCATCACCACCGGCCATAAGCACATCCCCACCCAGTCGGTGAGCGAGGACGCCCGGATGCGCACCGTGGCCATGTATGCCCCCAGCAAGACCTTCAATCTGGCGGGCCTTGTGGGCAGCTATCATATCATCTATAACCCCACCATCCGCGACCGTGTCGCCGCCAAGAGCTCGAAGCCCCACTACAATGACATGAACGTGCTGTCCATGCACGCTCTCATTGGTGCCTACAAACCTGAGGGCTATGAATGGGTGGATGAGTTGTGCCAGGTCATTACCGGCAACATCGACTTTGCCTGTGACTACATTTCCAAACACTTCGACGGCGTGGAGGTCTCAAAGCCCGAGGGCACCTATATGCTCTTCCTCGACTGCACCAAGTGGTGCGAAGCCCACGGCAAGACCATTGACCAGCTGGAAAAGGCAGGCTGGAATGTGGGCGTTGCATGGCAGGATGGCCGCATGTTCCACGGCCCCTGTGCCATCCGCATGAATCTGGCTCTGCCGCTTTCCCGCGTGCAGGAAGCCTTTGACCGGCTGGACAAGCATGTGTTCAATGGCGAGTGGGTATAAACTGACCCCCATACACAAAAAGACCGCCCCTTTCGTGATATGTACCCCTAATACTGGACACCCAGTATTGGGGGTATTTTCATGAAATAC
>CAVKKE010000044.1:0-18740 GCA_963656875.1 Barnesiella intestinihominis
CTCGGATTTTAGAATTTTTCTCAAATCACCCCTTGACTTTTATTAGCAGGTCTTGGGTCAGTTTTTCGGTTAGGCTCGACTACCCGCAGAGTATCTTACCCTCTGTGCTCCGATTTGTCTATGGACGATTCTTCACGATCTGGATGATTCTTAAAAGTTAGCCGGTTAAAATTTTTAGCCAACCTATTGACAACGCAGGGGACACTCTACTATACTATGTGCGTCGGTTAGTGAATGCTAATAAAGCCGATTTTCTTTTGTCGCAAAAGTTAGTTCATCCTAACAAATCGGCTGATAAACAGAAAGGAGTGTTTTCATGAAACCGAAGAAGATTCTTTCGCTGCTGCTCTCGATGGCAATGGCTTTCTCCCTGATGGCTACCACCGCATTTGCTGCAGCTCCTGACGCATCCGAGAACGGATTCTTTGACGACCTCATCGCCTCTCTGACGGGCAAGCAGTACACCTACCTGTACGCTGCTCTGACTTGGGACGAGTACTGGGCAAACGAGGGTGTGTATGCCGCCGGCAGCACCGCCTCCAACGACCAGCTGGACAGCCACGAAGAGCACGACAAGGGTGCCTTTGATGCTGTTTCCCGCGCAACCGCAAACCACGGCCTGCACCGCGGCAGCTTCCAGCAGACTGCTGTGATCTACGGCACCGATGGCAGCACCTACACGGTTTCTCACTGGTCTGCTGACGGCAAGACCTTCTACCTGCCCGACGGCACTGCTTACGGCTGGAACCGCGGCACCGTCACCAAACCCGACGGCACCACCGTCAAAATGGATCACTATGAGATCCTCGGCACCAAGTATGTTCCTGTCCGCGTTGCCAACAAGGACCTGAACGACTTCTGCTCCAAGTACGCTACCGTCCAGAACGGCGGCCAGCTGGTCGGCGGTTACTCTGAGAACAAGCTTGTCGCTTATGAGTGCACCGCTGCTGTGGATGCAAACACCAACGGCCTGAAGTACGCTACCAAGAACGGCAATTCTTACAGCTTCTCTGCTGCTCACAACGGCACCGGTTCCGGCATTGCCGGCGAGGACCAGAAGGTTGCCGAGGGTCTGACTGTGAATGTCCGCAGCGGCTCTGACGTCGGCTCCTTCGGCGAAACCATCCGTGTGGACCTGAACGGCAACTACGGCGAGCTGGGCTCCCGGATGCAGAGTGTTGTCTGGACCTACTACGGCGATGACAGCACTTACACCAACGCCAAGGCTACCTACGGCACTAAGTTTGCCGGCGACAACTGGATGCACAAGTCCATGGGCATCCAGCTGGGCCTGACCGATTCTCTGCGTGCACAGTTCCCCGAGGGCACCGATGGCACCGGCTACTGGACCATCACTGTCCGTGCTCTGGGCTATGCAGACACCGTCATCAAGTTCCAGATCACCGAGGACAACATCGCAAAGCACGAGCTGGCCAGCGACGCTGACCGCGCAGCTCTGCAGGCTGTGGTCAACGAGGCTCAGGCCAAGGTCAAGTCTCAGTACACTGCAGCCAGCTACGCCGATCTGGAGACCGAGCTGGGCGAGAGCGTGGATCTGCTGAGCCGCACCACCCTCTACAAGGCTGACACGCTGGAGCAGGTCACCCACCTGACCGAGGCCATTGCCAACCTGAAGGCCGCCTGATCCGCGTTTCATCCGGACAGTCCTACATAGGAATTCACAAACAAGGTCGCTCCCTGAAACCGGGCGCGGCCTTGTTTTCCATGTCAGAGGAGGATTTCCCCTATGAATCCATTCCAAAAGCTGCGTCCGCTGGTCCAGCTGGTTCCTGCCGTGGCGGTAGCTGCAGCGGTTGTCGTTACCCTGCCCAAGACCGCGCCGGTGCTGGCCGCTGTGCCCGAACGCCTGACCCCGCCCGCGGAGCAGACCGCCGAATCCGAGGCCCCCGCCGCCGAGGAGGAAACTGAGATCCTGCCGCTGCTGCCCTATGCCGACGGCGTGTACACCGGCTCTTCCCGCGGCTACGGCGGCAAGGTGAGCGTACAGGTGACCATGGAGGGCGGCCGCATCACCGATCTCGAGATCCTGAACGCCTCCCACGAGACTTCCGCCTTCCTCAAGCGGGCCAAGCGTCTGCTGCCGATGGTGCTGGAAGCCCAGACGTGGGAAGTGGATGCGGTCTCCGAGGCGACCTACACTTCCCGGGGCATTCTGGGTGCCATTAAAAACGCCCTGACCGGCGAAGTAGTCAACAACCCGCTGCCGCCCCAGCCCGAAGTACCCGCAGAACCGCCCGTGGTCGAGGAGTTTGTCGCCCCGTCCACCTACCGTGACGGCGTCTACACCGGCACCGCACGCGGTTTCGGCGGCGACATCACGGTGCAGGTCACCATCTCCAACGACACCATCACGGACATCAGCATCATCCGTGCCGAGGGGGAGACCCGCTCCTACTTCACCCGCGCACGCTATGTCATCTCGGCCATGCTGACGGCCAACTCTCCCGAAGTTGACTCCATTTCTGGTGCGACCTACTCTTCTACGGGCATCATCAACGCGGTCAAGTCCGCCCTCTCCAGTGCCGCCGTTTCCGAGGAAACCACTTCGGAGGAAACCACGGAGCCGCTGCCCGATGAGACCGAAACCGTTCTCCCGGAAGGACCGGAAGAACCTGCCGAAGAAGCACCGGACAGCGAATCCGAAGAAGTCATGGCCCCCACCGTCGAGATCGTGCAGCCGGAAGAAAAACCGGCGGTCCCGCAATGGGTCAAAGACCTGTGGGATGCCTTCTTCTATCCGGATCCTCCGGCTTCGGAAACGACCGAAACACCCCAGAGTGAGACGACCGAGGAGGATGCCGAATGAAACGCTACCGCAACTTTATCCTTCAGGCCGTCAACCTGCTGCTGATCCTCGGCATCCTCTGGCATTACCAGAGCGTTGCCGTGGTCCGCGCAGCGGCCGTGACCGAACGCCAGAAGGAGATCGACGAGGTGGAAGCCTATAACGCCTCCATCCTGCAGGCCGAACAGGAAGCCGAAGAAGAGAGCGGCCTCCGCGACGGCAAATACGAAGGCTCCGGTCTGGGCTTTGGCGACACCATCACCGTGGAAGTCACCATCCAAGACGGCAAAATGACCGATATTGCAGTCCTCTCCGCCGACGGCGAGGACCGCCCCTATTACAATCAGGCTCTGACCATTCTGGACAAAATGCTGTCCACCCAGTCCTCCGAGGTAGACACCGTTTCGGGTGCCACCCTCACCTGCGAGGGCATGATCGAGGCAGTGGCAGACGCACTGGGAAAGGCGGCATCCTGATGGAAACAACCGAAAAAAAGCCCCTGACTGCCGCACAGAACAGGCAGCGGGAGCTGAAACACCGCGCTTGGCTGCGCGCCGCGATCCAAGCCGTGTTCTTTGTGAGTATGCCCGGCGCGTTCGTGGCCGGATTTTCCGGTGTGCGGCAGCTGTTCCTCCGGATCGGCACCGGTGAGGTGCTCCAGCTGGACAGCTTTGTCCTCTCGATGCTCGGGCTGTGCGGCTTTACAATCCTGTTCGGCCGCTTCTTCTGCGGCTATGTCTGCGCCTTCGGCGGTCTGGGCGATTTCGTCTATTGGCTGTCCGGCCTTGTGCAGAAGAAGCTGTTCCACCGCAAAAAGCAGTTTCAGCTGCCCGAAAAGGTCGTGAATTACGGCCAGCGGGTGAAATATCTGATCCTGCTCTTCATCGTGGCGATGTGCGTCAACAACCAGTACAGCAAGCTCTCCGGCACCGACCCGTGGGAGGTGTTCTCCCGCCTGACAGCCCTGAAACTCCCGCCGCACGGCTTCGGCATCGGCATCCTGCTGTTCATCCTGATCCTCGTCGGCATGGCCCTGCAGAGCCGGTTCTTCTGCCAGTTCCTCTGCCCGATGGGAGCTGTGTTCGCCCTGCTGCCGGTGCTGCCTTTTGCACACCTCCACCGCGACAGCGAGAACTGCATCCCGGGCTGCAACGCCTGCGCCAACCGCTGCCCCGTCCACCTGAAACTGGACGAGGAAAGCCTGCGCAGCGGCGAGTGCATCGCCTGCGAAGCCTGCGTCGGCACCTGCCCCCGCAGCAACATCAGCCGCTGGGATCTCAAGCTCACCAAAAACTTCTGGCTCCCCTTGCTGGTCAAGGCCGCCCTCTTCTTCGTCATGGGCGTCTGCCTCGGCTTCTGCCGGTGGTTCTGATTCTTTTTATTTTTCCACGCCAAAAGGCGGCAGAGTTTTGATCACTCTGCCGCCTTTTTCGATTATCCGATCATTTCCTGTTTGCGCACCAGCTGGCGGTAGGCCGCCGGGGTGATGCTGTACTCCCGGCGGAACGCGCGGTAAAAGTTGGAGTAATCGCCAAAGCCCACTTCGGCGGCGGTCTGTTCCAGAGAAGTACCCGTCTGGATGAGGTTTTTGGCCGCGATGAGCCGCCGCTGGGTCACGAACCGGTAAAAGCTGACATCCATCCGCTTGCGGAACAGCTGACGGATGGTGCTTTCGCTGACATGAAAGTGCTGCGCCGTCTGCTCCAGCGAGAGTTTCTCCGTCATGTTTTGTTCGATGTAAAGCATGATCTCATCCATCAGCTCCCGCCGCTCGATCTGTGGCGGGTCGGCTTTGACCGACGCCCGGACGAGCCCGACGCAGAGCAGTTCTGCCTGTGCGATGACCGCTGCCTGCCAGCCCAGCTCCCGGCGTTCGTTTTCCTGCACTGCGGTCTGAAAAAAGCTGGAGAGGCTTTCCCACCGGGTTCCTCCGGTGCGAAACAGATAATGTCTGATATTTCGTTTCAGCTCCGGAAAACGCTGGACCATCTGTGACCGGAATTCATTGCTCAGCCAGAACACCGAGCGGTGGTATGGCTCGTTGAGCTGATCCAAAAACAGCGGACGGTGGCTGATACCCGGCGGTATGATGACGATATCGCCCCGCTGCAGACGGTACCGCTGCATCCCCACCAGATACTGAACATTTCCGCTGTGACAGTAGATCAGCTCATAGAAATTATGGCTGTGGAGCTGCACTTCATCCCGGGAGGTGCTGATGTCTTCGTGTGCATCCGCATAAGCGGAGTCCATTTCCATCTCCTGATACAAATTTCCCACAGATCCGCTGCTTTCGCACAGGATCTTCTGGAGCTCCCGATTGGTCGGTTTTTCTCCGAATTCTCCAGCCTGTTGGTCGATCAGCTTCAGTGCGCGTTTTATTTCAGACCTTTTCACAAAATATATGCTCCTTTCTTGTATATTCTGTCAATATTCTATCGCAATGTTGCCGGATTTGCAATGTTTTATGCCGTATTTGCAATTCATTTTGCAAATATTATCTGGTATATTAGTTTCGTCAAAAACGTATCAAACGTCCGAATTCAGCGTTTGAACGATAGAAATGGCATGGATTCACACAAAAAAGGAGACTCACTATGGAAAAAAAGACCCGGCCCTTCGGCGTGCTGGATTAGGTGGGATATGTCTGCGGCGATATGGCCGGCAGCTTTGTCAACCTGTTCGTAGACGCCTACTTCCTGACCTTCTGCACCTACGTTCTGGGCATCAGCCCGGCATGGATGGCAACACTGTTCCTTGTGGCACGCCTGTGGGATGCCATCAATGACCCCATTATGGGTTCTTTCCCGGACCGCTGGCGTCTGGGCAAAAGCGGCGATAAGTTCAAGCCGTGGATCAAGCTGTTCATGATCCCTCTGGCCCTGTCCGGCGTCCTCTGCTTCACCAAAGTGTCCTTCACCGGTGTGGCTCTGCACGCATGGGTCGCCTTCGTTTACATTCTGTACGGCATGAGTTATACTGGAACCAGTATGCCGTTCGGCGCAATGGCAAGCGTTGTTTCCACTGACCCCATCGACCGCTCCAAGCTGTCCCGTGCCCGCAGCATCGGCGGCACCGTTGTCGGCATTGGCGCACTGTCTGTTGTTCCGGTCGTCTGCTTCGACAAGGACTCCAACATCGTGCCCGAGCGTTTTGCTCTGGTCGCTGTCGTCTTTGGCATCCTGTCCATTGTCTGCTACCTGCTGCTCTGCCGTTTCACCCCGGAGCGTGTCCATGAGAAGCACACCCCCGGACAGAAGTTCGAGTACGGCAAAGTCCTGAAGGCCGCTTTCCAGAACCGTCCGCTGATCGGCGTCATGGTTGCTACCATCGGCTCCATGCTCTACATCACCGGCAGCAGCCAGCTGCGCAGCTACATCTACAAAGAGTTCTACCATGACACCGGCATCATGACGGTCGCCAGCCTTGGCAGCCTGCCCGTCATGATCATCTGCTTCATTCTGGTTCCCAAGATCGTGGCAAAGTTCGGCAAGCGCAACGTGATCCTTGTCATGAGCGCGTACAACCTCGTACTCTCTGCCTTCATCCTGTTCTTCCCCATCCAGAACGTCATGCTCTACACCATCCTGAACCTGCTGGCCACCATCGGTCAGACCGCGTTCGCCATGCTGATCTGGGCTCTGGTCACCGACTGTCTGGATTACAGCGAGTGGAAGATGAACATCCGCAGCGACGGCAGTATGTACAGCCTGTACACCTTCAGCCGCAAGATCGGTTCCACCATCGCTTCTACCGGTGCTGCCAGCGCACTGGCAGCCATCGGCTATGTCTCCGGTACCGGTGCCGTCCAGTCTGCCGCCACCGTCAACAACATCTACTATCTGGTCAACGCAGTGCCGGTCATCACCTGCATTCTGGAGCTGATCGGCATTGGCCTGATCTTCAATCTGGACAAGAAGACCACCGAGACCATGTACGCAGAGCTGGCAGAACGCCGCGCAAACGGCACTTCCGAGGAGGCATAAATCATTTATGGAACCTCTGCAGAAAATCGACCTGCATTTGCATCTTTCCCGTGTTCCGCTGCCCCGCACCGAACAGATGTGGGTCAGCGACCCGGCCGAGATGCTGCCTCATATGGCAGAGCTCGGCATTGAAAAAGCCGTCCTCATGAGCACCAGCGAATCACCCCAGCCCCAGATGCCCTTTGGCTCCAATGCCGACAACCGTGCGATCGCCGAGGCGGATCCCAAGCACTTTGCATGGATGTGCAATCTTGACCCGCTGGATCCGGATACCGTTCCGGAACGGCTTGCCGCATACAAGGCAGAAGGAGCCGTCGGCATCGGCGAGCTGTGCATCAACCGCCGTCTGGACGCCCCCCTGCTGGAAGCGATCTTTGCCGCGGCCGGAAAGCTGGATCTGCCCGTCACTTTCCATATGAGCCCCGAAGTAGGGTACAGCTATGGCGTCGTGGATGACCCCGGTCTGCCCCTGCTGGAACGCGCTCTGCAGAAATTCCCGGACACGAAATTTCTGGGCCACAGCCAGACCTTCTGGATCGAGATGAGCGGCGACGCTCCCACAGAAAAAGAAGCCCGCAGCCAGTGGGGAAAAGGTCCTGTAACCCCCGGCGGCCGGGTGCCGGAACTGTTCGCCAAATACCCGAACCTGTACGGCGACCTGAGTGCCAACAGTGCCGGACAAGCCATCATGCGGGATCCGGCATTCGGACTGGCATTTCTGGAAAAGTATGCCGACCGCCTGTTCTTTGCCACAGACATGGTAAACGCCGGCATGGTCTTTCCGTTGGGCGCATGGCTGGACGAACAGGCCGCCAAAGGTGCGCTGAGCGCACAGACCTATCAGAAAATCTGCCGCGAAAACGCTCAGCGCGTTTTCGGGCTGTAACATAGGAGGTTTTAAATTATGGAACTTCGTACCCGTATCCTGCCCAAGATGCTGAACAGTGAAGTGGAAGCTTATCTGGAGCACAATGACATCATCATCGTTCCGGTCGGCACCGTGGAAATGCACGGCGGCTTCCCGCTGGACAGCGAGACGACCATCAGCGAGGCTTATGCCCTGAAAATGGCCGAGGCCTGCGACGGTCTGGTTCTGACCGGACTGCCCTATTTCTACGCCGGTGCCACCGCTGCCGGCCGCGGCACCACGCAGGTAAGCGTCCGCGAGGGCATCGACTATCTGTCTGCCATTGCCCACAGCCTGCTGCGTCAGGGCTTCAAACGGCAGATCTACATCAGCTTCCACGGCCCGGCCCACATGACCTGCAGCCCCATGGTGCGCGACTTCTACGATGACACCGGCGTACCCATCCTGTACATGGATCTGTCGCTGCAGATGATGCAGAACGCCCGCGACCTGTTCAAGAGCCTTGATGCGTTCCACGCCATCACGTTGGGTGCTTATCAGATCTTGAACCGTCTGGAAGACATTCCTCTGACGACCGAATATTCCGAGCAGCTGCCCCGGAAGTGCGATGCCTTCAACGACATCTTTGGTCTTGCTTATCAGAGTGCTTCGACCGGCTACTATTTCAGCGAGCCGACCGATCATATGCCGACCACTGCAGTACCGGGTGAGGCCACCCGTCAGAAGCTGGCCGATGAGGGTGCCGAGCTGATCTGCAGCCTTGTCCAGCGGATGGATATGCCTCATGTCGTGGATCAGATGCGCAAACTGGAAGCTTACGGCCACGAGGTCGAGGCCGCCAAGCCATGGGTCCCCAGTGCTTGGAACCGGAAGTAAATGCGTCTGATCTCTCCCGTCGGGGTGTGACCACAGCAGATGGGAAGACCTCCGCAGACAACGCTTCGTCATAAACAATGCCCGCCCACCTGTGGAGCCGAATCTCCGCGGTGAGCGGGCATTGCTTTATTTTCCGTTTTTGATTCCAAAAGATGCAAAAAAGACCAGAACACAATGTGTTCTGGTCTTTAAGTGCGATGGAAGGGACTCGAACCCCCGGCCTACTGATTCGTAGGAACCGAGCAGCATCTTTCGTCCATTTCCCCATCTTACGAAGAATCGTTATTTTCATCGAAACACCGTGATTTCAGCATTGTCAATCTATTGTATTCCTTTGCATTGTTTGCACTCCTTTGCACCTGTTATCCATCCTTGCGATGTGCAGAAAATGTGCAAAAGTGTGCAGAGCCAAAATCAGCCCGGCAAAACAGGCCATTTCATACAGGCCGATTTGCCGAATTTCAACGATATTCATCGTGCGAATTTTTCCAATTTTATCCAGACAACAATCTTACATGACATACCGGTTCTATGGCAGGGTTTAGGACATCCCAACAGACACCGTTTGCTTTTGATATAGAAATGAGGTTCACTATGAACAAACTGCTTTCCTGCCGCTTCAATATGGACACCAACCGGGTAGAAGCCCGGTTCGCAGATAGCTCTACCGTTGCCATCGACTGCATTGCCATCGAGGACGAGTACGGCGACACCCCGGCACAGCGAGCCGAGCTGGACTGGCTACTGTACAACAAGCCCTTGGAGTACGCCCAGCTTGTGTTGGGTGGGAAGATTGAGCACTATCTTTCCCTTGGTTGCGACCACGGAAGACTGGAAGATTAACCCAACACAATATATAGAACAGGCCGAACTCGTTTGCACGGGCTCGGCCTGTTCTGCGCTTGGCTGACTGGTTCTTGGGCAAAGTTATGGTAAATGAAGAAATTGGTTTTGGAAATTTACAGCAGGCTCAGAGCCTCTTCGTCCGCCACAACGATGCAGTCCGGGTGCAGCTGAAGGATGCTGCCGGGACAAGCAGGGGTCACGGGGCCGGTCACAGCGTCCTTGACGGCCTGTGCCTTGGCCTTGCCGTTAGCCACCACCAGCACCTTGCGAGCCTGCATGATGGTCTTGATGCCCATGGTGTAGGCCTGCTTGGGCACGAGGTCTTCGTTACCATCAAAGAAACGCTTGTTGGCCTCAATGGTGGTGGGAGCAAGGTCGATGCAGTGGGTTTCCAGCTCAAAGGCCTGACCCGGCTCGTTGAAGCCGATGTGACCATTGGGGCCGATTCCCAGCAGCTGCAAGTCGATGCCGCCCAGCTTGTGAATGATGCCATTATAACGGGCACACTCGGCGGCGGTGTCCAGATTGGTACCATCCGGCAGATTGGTCTTAGCCGGGTCGATATTGACCTTGCTGAACAGGTTTTCATTCATGAAATACCAGTAGCTCTGAGGATGCTCCTTGGGCAGACCACGGTACTCATCCAGATTGACAGTGGTGACTTCGGAGAAATCCAGATCACCCTTGTTGTACCAGTCTACCAACTGAGCATAAGTGCCTACCGGAGTGCCGCCGGTCGCAAGACCCAGCACACAGTTGGGCTTCATAATGACCTGTGCGGAGATGATGTTTGCCGCTTTGCGGGACATATCCTGATAATCCTTTGCGCGGATGATTTTCATAGTGATGCTCCTTTTTACAATACCGTTACGCCTGCGGTCTTGCAGGCCTGTAAAAACTCTGCGGGCAGCTTTCCATCCGAAATAACGATGTCCACTTCGGACAGATCGCAGATATGGAATGTACTTTTCAGCCCGATCTTCGAGGAATCCAGCAGGACAGCCTTCTGTTCAGAGCGGCGGAGCACAGTCTGCTTGAGCCGTGCTTCGTCCTCCACGCCGCAGGTGAACCCGGTGTCCGGGCTGTAACTGGTCACGCCCAGCAGCAGTAGGTCAAAGTTAATGCCCTCCATCGTCTGCACGCTCTGGGTGCCGCAGACGCTCATGCTGAACCGATTCAGATTGCCGCCCGGCAGGGACACATGGGGCTTTTCCAGCTTTGCCAACTCCATAGCACAGCTCAGACCGCTGGTGTAGATGAGCATGGGCTGATCCGGGACGCAGCGGGCCACCGCCGTGGTGGTGCTGCCGGAATCCAGAAACAGAGTGGTGTTGGGCCGCAACAGCGCGGCCGCTTTTTCGGCAATGATCTGCTTTGCTTCCGCGTTGCGGGCCGAACGGCGGCTTAGCAGGTCATCCGTACCAACCACCTGCTCCACGGACTTGACCCCGCCATGCACCCGCACCACGCGGCGGGCTTCATCCAGTGCTTTCAGGTCGGTGCGCAGGGTCATTTCCGAAACCGAAGGAAACGCTTCCTTGAGTTGGGCAAAGCTGATATTGCCTTTGCGGTTCACCAGCTCCACGATCTGATTGCGGCGTTGTTCCATGGGGGATTCCTCCTGTCTGAGTTTGTCCTGTCCCATGGCGTGTTCCGCTTAGTCCTCCGGGTTGAAGTTTGCCAGCAGATATTCCTCTGCTTCCGGGCACCACAGGCCGTTGTGGGCATCCACAATATCAGCCAGTGCGATGTAGCGGGAATCGTTGTCCTGCTCACCCTTGGCACGCAGGTCGGTCAGGGCGATGAGGGGCATGGTCAGGTGGGTGTAAATCAGCTTCTTGCCGCCGGGAATCTTGGGCAGGTTCAGAGTGGTCTCGGCAGCGGCGTTCAGACCACCGATGTGAGTGACCATGACAGCCGGATCGATGCGCTTGGCGGCAGTCAGTTCCAGCGACTCGATCATATCAGCGGTGTTGCCGCCGGTCGTGCCCATGACATGGGTAGAATTGTAGTGGACATCGTAGAAGTTCATCTTGGCACTGAACTGCTTGTCGGTAGGACCTGCAAAGAAGTTCAGGCAACCGTCACGACCCAGCACGGCACTGGACAGCTCCACGACCGGAGCGATGGGCGCATAGCAGAACACATCGTCAAAGCCGGTGCCGCCGGTCAGTTCCCGCAGTTCAGCAGCAGGGTCAGCCATGTTGGCAGTGTTGACGAAGTACAGGTCAATGCCGTCCTTCTCCTTGACTTCCTTCGGGGGGAACAGGGACTCGGCACGAGCCAGACGGTCTTCGTTGATGTCGGTGACAACCACCATGCCGGGGCGCACATCACGGTGCAGTGCATAGGTCAGAGCACCCAGACCCATAGGGCCTGCACCAGCCAGAATGGCCAGCTTGCCGCCCTTCTTGATGCCCATTTCGTGATGGTACACGCCCATCTTGGTGTGGTAAGCTGCATTGAATGCGCCAATGGAGCAGCTCATAGGCTCAGCCAGAGAAGCCTCGTAGTAAGCGCGGCCCTTGTACTCCAGCAGGCAGCCCAGCTCCATGACCTCAGCGGGGATGATGCAG
This sequence comes from Barnesiella intestinihominis, assembly GCA_963656875.1. Classification (GTDB taxonomy): domain Bacteria; phylum Bacillota; class Clostridia; order Oscillospirales; family Ruminococcaceae; genus Faecalibacterium. Next base: position 11,959 of record CAVKKE010000044.1, read on the forward strand.
TAGGTGGCATCGCCGCCGAAGAACTCGTAGGAGTAGCCGGGGCTCCACATGGTGCCCTTGTAGTTCAGGGCAGGCTGAAGAGTGAACTTCATGCCGGGCTTGAACTTGTCCTGATGAGCCTTGCCGACCTTCACAATATCACCGGCAAACTCGTGGCCCATGATGGCGGGATGCTCGGCCACATCCGGGTGTACACGCTTGTGTCCGGTGCCGAGGATGGCGCACTTATAAGTGGACATGCAGATGCTGTCGGAAACGACTTTGACAAGGATCTCATCGTCCTTGATCTCAGGCAGCTCGAAGGTATCCAGACGCAGGTCGTTGGCGGCGTGCAGACGAACAGCTTTGACTTTCATAATGAAATTCTCCTTTTTATTATAACAGTTACCGTTGTGTTTTCAAGAAGTTTTACAGATGCTGGAAGGTGACGGAAGGAATGAGGTCTTCGATGATGCTGCGCTCTGCGGCTTGTGTGCCGCTGCACATCACATTGGCAGCACCGGTGGCCGTGGAAAGACGCACGGTCTGCTCTTCGTTCAACCCCTGCGCTTCGGCATAGGCGAGGGCGGCGACTACGCTGTCACCAGCACCCACCGTGCTGCCGACTTTAACCTTCAAAGCCGGTGCGTAGATGACACTGTCCTTGTGGAGATACAGCGCACCGCGCCCGCCCATGGACACCACCACATGCTCGATGCCCCTGCGAATGAGTGCCTGACCGGCATCGGCCAGCTCATCCAGCGTTTTCAACTCCCGGCCCATCATGCGGGAAAGCTCATCATTATTGGGTTTCACCAGATAAGGCCCTGCTTTCAGGCCCTCGGCCAGCAGCTCGCCGTCTGCATCCAAAAAGACCTTGGCACCTGCGTTCTTGCAGGCATCCACCCATGTGTAGTAGGTGTCTTTCGGTGCGCCCTTGGGCAGACTGCCCGCCAACACCACGATGTCACCGCTGCGCAGCTCTTTCAGCAGGTCGTACAGCAGAGCGGTCAGTTCCGGGGCACCTACTTCGATGCCCGGCTCGTTGATGTCGGTGTTGGTATGATTTTCCGGGTCAATGATCTTCAGGTTTGTGCGGGTCTCGCCCTCCACGAAACGGAAGTGGTTTGCGAGATTTTCGCGGTTCAGTGCCGCCTGAATGGCGTGGCCGCTGTCACCGGCCAGAATGCCGATGGCCTTGCTGGTTCCGCCCAGCTTTGCGATCACCTTGCTGACGTTGATGCCCTTGCCACCGGGATCAGTACGCATACGGGTGATTCGGTTTACGGTGTCCAGCGCAAGGTTCGGGATCTCAACGGTCTTGTCCAGCGCCGGATTCAAAGTTACGGTGTAGATCATGGGAACAACAGCCTCCTTCATGATTGTTGGTATGAAACTCGAAACTGTTGAAACGAAAGCTATGGCATTATAATACCAACAGTTCTCGCCCCTGTCAAGCTGTTGTTTCAACAAACAAAGCGGCGTGTTTTTGTCACTTTTCGCTAAGTTTCTGGGATACATGATTTTCGATTCAAAAGTTCTCTAATAGGTATCTTGTTATAATAACAAAAAACTCCCGGCTCTGCCCCAAAAGGCAAAAGCCGGGAGTCGATCTTCAGTTCATTTTGTGTGCGGCAGTTTGCAGTCCGCAAAGAAAGTACGGTCGAAGCCCTGTTCCAGCAAGTCCGCTGCTTCCTGCTGCTGACCGGTGCGCAGCGCTTCCATCAGCTGAGGTGTCTCAATGAGCTGGCCGCTGACGTTCTGCATGACCTCCACCGGAATACCCGTTCCATCGTCCGGGGCCAGCAGTACCAGCGCCCCCAGCACGATACGCCCCGGTTCATAGACCGGCGGCTGCGCTTGCAGATAGCCTAAGCGGCAGTCCTTTACCGCGCTTGTCCTGCAATGGAGCAGCAGCGCATAGAGGGGTTTGATGTAGGTATCACCCAGCGTTTCGCGGCGGCGGAGCTGCTGCTCTACCAGCCGGGCATCCGCTTCCTGCGGGCAAAACATCTGGGATGCCGCCCGGATGAGAGCCTGCCGGCTTCCGGGAGCTTTGATGGACTGGATGCTCAGATGTTCCAGCAGGCCGGTCATGGACTGGGTCAGGCGCGCATAATACCGGAGTTTGGAAACAGCACGTTCTGCATCCCGCACAGGCTGCTCTGTCGGTTTCGGTTCTTCATGGTTCTGGCTGTAACGTGTAATGGCATCCTTCAGCACGGCGCGGTCCGGTTCCAGCAGGGAAGGGCTGATGCACACCGCCGGGTAATCCAGTTCCAGCGGCACGGTGGAAATGATAAAGTCGATTTTTCTTTGACGCAGGTCGGCGGCGTTTAGTTCCCGCACTGAGCAGCATCCCTCTACCTGCAAAGATGGAAACTCGTTTCCCAGCCGGGAAGCCAGAAAGCGGCTGGAACCCATGCCCAGCGGACAGGCCACCATCACGCGCAGACGCAGCCGAAACATCGCATTCTGTTCCAGCACCGCGCCAAAGTGCATGGCGAGGTAGGCCGCTTCATCGTCTGAAATGGCTGGAAGAACGAATTGCTGCTGCACCGCATCGCAGGCGGCGCGGGTGGCTTTCCACAAGCCGGGGTAGGCCGTGCGGATGGTGTCCAACTGCGGATTTTCGGTGCGGATGTTCTGCTCCACCCGCAGCAGCATGGGCCGCAGATGGCAATACAGATCATCCCGCAGGGAACTATAACCGGACAGGTCTACCTGTAATTCCTTTTCCACCTCCCGGATAAGGGCAGCTTCCAGATTCCGCAGTTCCATCTCCTGTGCGCTGCCCCAAGGGTCTTCCGCACCCAGATAGGCAGCAAGATACAGTTCCAGATACTGCGCTTCGTCGGGCGGCAGGGTCAGCCCGAGCGCACGGTTCAATGCAGCCACCAGCCGAGCCGCATGGTTGCCCGCCGGGCGCATTCCTCTGGGGGCACTGCCCTTATCGCCGCCCTGCTGCAACTGCTGAATGGTCAAGGTGCAGTGGATGGCCAGCGCAAGAAAGCCCACATCCGGCAGATGAAGCTGTTCTTCCTGTTCAAACTGCTGCAAAACGGCCCAGACCCTTTCTGCCGTTTTCGTATCCAGCAGGGTCGAGAAAATTCGGTTTTCCGGCATCCGTCCGCAGAGAACATCCGCCAGCTCCTTTTCCGGCAGACTGCTGCGCAGCAGGGCGGCAACCACCTTCCGGTAGGAAGAAGCATCCCCCTGCAGCCAGACCCCCACACCGGGGCGGCGGAACACATCCACCCGATAAGGGCGCAGTTTGGTTTCGATCTCGTCCAAGTCTGCGGACAAGGTGCTTTCCGAAACGCCAAGTTCTCGTGCGAGGGCTGCTGTTTTGCAGGGTTCCTGCTCACTGAGCAGTTTTGTCAACAGCTGCTGCCGCCGCTCCACGCGGGAAAGCTCTTTTTTGTCACCGCTGTTCAGCCGGGTACGCAGTGCTTCCCGCCGTTCCGGCGGCTCATCCAGCAGCAATCCCTTGCCGGGGTTGCGCACAAAATGTGCCCCCGCCTGCTGCATCCACTGCTCCATGGCGGGCAGTTCCCGCAGTACCGTGCGGCGGCTGACCCCAATGCTTTCGGCCAACGTTGCCGCAGTCACCCAGCCTTGCGGAAGACTGAGCAACTGTTCGATCAGGTTCCGTGCATTTGCGGATAAATTCTGACCCTGCGCCGCATTCATGTCGGTTCTCTCCTTTTCCAAAAAGTTTACTGTTGTTTCTATTTTAGCATAGTGACACCTCATCTTCCAGCCCTCAGTACAGAAAAGAAGTTGTTCGTTTTTTGTCACCATTGCCCGGTGACAAAACTTTCCGGGTTGTTGCCTTGTATCCCGGCGCGTCAGCAAATATGCACAAATCAATCGCGCACCCATTGGAAATGTTGCTGTGACAGACGATTGTTGTCACCATCTGCCAGTGACAACGACACCACTTGTCACCATTGAAATTCTTCACAGCATCGGCTAGAATAGTGCCAGAACGAAACGAAAGCTGCTCCGAATAAACATCCGCAGGCCGCAGCTCCCATGCCACAGGAGCTGCACTGCCTGCCTTTTCCGTCAAAAGGAGAGCTACAAATGAAAAACGCTGTTTCCCGCTTTGGCAAGTTCCTCAGCGGCATGGTCATGCCGAACATCGGCGCATTCATCGCATGGGGCTTCCTCACCGCCCTGTTCATTGAAGCAGGCTGGTTCCCCAACGAAAAGCTGGCCAGCATGGTTTCTCCGATGCTGACCTACCTGCTGCCCATCCTCATTGCAGGGCAGGGCGGCAAGATGATCGCAGGCGACCGCGGCCGCGTGATCGCCGCCATCGCTGTGGTGGGCTGCATCTGCGGTTCCGACTACACCATGCTGATGGGTGCCATGGTCATGGGCCCGCTGGCCGGTTGGGTCATCAAGCAGTTTGACAAGAAAATGGAAGGTCACATCCCCGCCGGTTTCGAGATGCTCATCAACAACTTCTCCATCGGCATTCTGGGTCTGCTGCTGGCCATCCTCGGCTACTACGTCATCGGTCCGTTCATGACTGCCATCCTCACCGTGCTGACCGCCGGTGTGGACTTCCTCGTGGCACACAGCCTGCTGCCACTGGTGTCCATCTTCATTGAGCCTGCCAAGGTGCTGTTCCTGAACAATGCCATCAACCACGGCATCTTCAGCCCCATCGGCGCAAGTCAGGCTGCCGAGACTGGCCGCTCCATCATGTATATGCTGGAAGCCAACCCCGGCCCCGGTCTGGGTGTTCTGCTGGCCTACTGCTTCTTCTGCAAGGACGATACCACCCGCCAGTCCGCTCCCGGCGCTGTTATCATCCACCTGCTGGGCGGTATTCATGAAATTTACTTCCCCTACATCTTGATGAACCCTGTGATCATCGTCGCGCCCATCGTGGGCAACTTCTGTGCCATTCTGTTCTACTCCATGACCGGTGCAGGCCTGTCCGGCCCCGCTTCTCCCGGTTCCATCATTGCTTACATGGCAATGGCTCCCCGTGATTCCATCCTCACCGTTCTGCTGGGCGTTATCATCGCCGGTGCAGTTTCCTTTGTCCTGTCCTCCGTCATTCTGAAAGCCACCTCCGGCCATACTAAGAGCCTGACCGATGCCCAGAACGAAATGAAGGAGATGAAGGCACAGGCCAAGGGCGAGATTCCCGAACCCACCGCCGTGAATGTGGGTCAGATCCGCAAGATCGTCTTTGCCTGCGATGCCGGTATGGGTTCCAGTGCTATGGGTGCTACCAAGTTCCACAACCGCATCAAGGCCGAACGCCCCGACCTGACCGTGACCAATTCCAGCGTGGATACTATCCCTGCCGATGCCGATGTAGTCGTTTGTCAGCGTGTTCTGGCCGACCGCGCTGCCAAGTGCGCACCGCAGGCTCAGCTCATTACGCTGGACAACTTCCTCGCAGACCCGCATCTGGACGCGCTGTACAACGCGCTGACCTCCACCACCCCGACGCTGGACGCCAAAGCCGAAGCCGAAGCCAATGAAGAGATTGTTTCTGATCTGCGCAACGCCGCCGTTGCTCCTCTGGCTGCTGCCGTGACCGAGGCTTCCAAGGCCAACGGTTCCGTGATGAAGATTCAGGCCGAAGATATTCAGCTGGGTCTGCCTTCCGTCACCAAAGAAGAAGCCATTCGTGCCGCCGGTGCACTGCTGGCAAAGCGCGGCTATGTGGATGAAACGTATGCCGATGCCATGGTCGAGCGCGAAAAGCTCGTGAGCACCTACATGGGCATGGGTGTGGCTATCCCTCACGGCACCAGCCAGAAGAAAGGCACTGTCAAGAAGTCCGGCGTTGTTCTCCTGCAATATCCGCAGGGCGTGGACTTCGGTGATGAAAAGGCCTACCTCGTGTTCGGCATCGCCGGTGTCGGCAATGACCACCTCGACCTGCTGGGCAATGTCTGTGAGATTCTCGAAGATGAGGACGCGCTGGAACAGCTCAAAACCACTTCCGATATGAACTATGTGCTGGAGCACTTGCAGTAACAATTATAAAAAAGGAGAGATTCTTATGAAGAGCATTGATATTACCATTCAGGACAAAGAAGGTCTGCACGCACGTCCCGCCGGAATCCTGAGCAAAGCTGCCAAGGGCTTTGAGAGCAAAGTGACCATGACGAAGAACGGCAAGGTCGCCGACATGAAGAAGATTTTTGCTGTGATGGGTCTGGCCGTGAAGTGCGGCGAAACCGTGACCATCGCCGCCGATGGCCCGGACGAAGATGCCGCTATCGAAGAACTGACCAAGCTGTGCAAGGACGCATAACCTTTCCCTCAAATACGTCCCTTCTGCATAATCGCTGCTGACGCAAAACCGCTCCGGGTAGAACGCTCGGAGCGGTTTTGTTTGTCAATATGCGTTTTTCATCACCGTGTTTTTCAGAAAATCAAAAAACATATCGTACTCGCTTTGGGTCAACATTCTGGGTGAACTCATGATTACGAGATCATGTCCATGATTTTTTCGCATGATATAGAAGCCGGTATGGCACATCCAACCAGAAAGTTCCATGGTATCAATACGTTCTCTCACGGCTATAAGTCCTACTATCACTACTTTACCGCAATAAATTTTGTAAAACCATCTTGACGCGCTCTGCAATCCATGATACCCTCTATCGCAAATCCCGCTGCGTTAGCCGTAAATGACTACACAGTGAGGGCTTATTCCCTATGAAGATTTTTACCGCCCCGCAACACACCCGATTCATTTTGCCGCCGTTTCACCCGACAAAATCCATCGCCTGTACTGCGTGGGCGGTATTTTTCTTTTTGCA
>CAVKKE010000045.1:0-18678 GCA_963656875.1 Barnesiella intestinihominis
GTATTTCATGAAAATACCCCCAATACTGGGTGTCCAGTATTAGGGGTACATATCATTTGCCAACAGCTCCGGTCCTTTTTATAAAATTACAGATCAGGAGATCGCATCCACGTCCCACTTCATGCGGACGGCATCCGCGCCGTCCAGCTTGATATTCATGGCACCGGCGTTGTCGATGGCCTGCTGCGGGGTGCGGGCACCGCACAGCACGAACAGGCCCGGGATCATGCGGGCGGTCAGGGCAATGACCAGCTGTGCCAGAGAGCAGTTGTACTTCTCGGTCAGGTCGCCCCACTTGGCCAGCATATCCAGCGCCTGAGAGCGGCGCTCCGGCTGGAAGCTGGGGTTCGAGTTGCGGGTGCTACCCTCAGGATAGGTGGTGTCCATGGTCACCTTGCCGGTCAGCAGGCCCTGCTCCAGCGGGGAATAAGCCTGCAGCGACACGCCCAGCTCCTTGCAGGTGGGCAGCAGCTGCTTTTCCACACGGCGGGTCAGCAGGCTGTACTTTTCCTGAATGATGTCCAGCTGGCCATACTTGCAGTAGCCGCGGATGATGTCGGCATTCACGTTGGACGCACCGATGGCGCGGATCTTGCCCTGCTCTTTCAGCTTCATCAGGGCTTCCATGGTCTCTTCCAGCGGATAAACGCCGAAGTCGGTGGTCTGCCAGTGGGTGTACAGCACGTCCAGATGGTCAGTGTTCAGGCGACGCAGGCTGTCCTCCACATCCTCAATGATGCCCTTGGCGGACAGGTCACGGTAGACCTGAACCCCGTCCACCACCTTGTGCAGGACGGGGGTCTCATGACGCCACTCCAGACCGCACTTGGTGGACAGCACGATCTTGTCGCGGTCGATGTGCTTCATGGCTTCGCCCACGACTTCCTCACTGTGATACAGGCCGTAGATGGGCGCGGTGTCGATCCACTGGATGCCCTGCTCCACAGCGGTCTGGATGGCCTTGACCGACAGGTTGTCGTCGTTGTCGCCCCACCATGCACCGCCGCCGATGGCCCAGGTGCCCATGCCAAGGAAAGGCACCGAGATGCCGCTCTTGCCGATATTGATGTTCTGCATATCCTTACCCTCCATGCCAGCAGTGTTCCCCGAAGCGGGAGCACCTCATTCATACGCTGGCAATTTTTGTATGCTTTGTTGGATTTATTATAGCAGACCTCTGCCCAATTGCAAATGCAATTTTTCTGCATGTTTTGCGCAGGCCGTCTGCCCAGAAAAAAGAGCTGCCGCGCAGTTTGCCCGCACAGCAGCTCTTTTTATAGATTTCAGATATTGCCGAACTCGCTGAGTTTCAGCTCTTCGTTGTGGGTCTCGGCCCAGCGCACAGCCCAGTCGGAGGTGAACAGCAGCAGACGGTTGCCCTTCATGTCCTCCACAGCCTTGGTGTCGCTGGTCAGGTCGAGGTCACGCAGATTGTAGGTGTCGGGGTCGTTCTGCACCCAGCGCAGCTGCTCGAAGGGCAGCTGCTGCATCCGGATCTCCACGTTGTACTCAGTGTTCAGGCGGTACTCCAAGACTTCCAGCTGCAGCACACCGACCACGCCGACCACGACCTCTTCCATGCCGCCGCCCACTTCGCGGAAGATCTGGATCGCGCCCTCCTGGGCGATCTGCTCCATACCCTTCACGAACTGCTTGCGCTTCATGGTGTCCTTCTGCTCGATGCGGGCGAAGTGCTCGGGAGAGAAGGTGGGGATGCCTGCAAACTGCACCTTCTTCTTGCCGGTGCACAGAGTGTCGCCGATGGAGAAGATGCCCGGGTCGAACAGGCCGATGATATCGCCGGCGTATGCCTCGTCCACGATGGCGCGGTCCTGCGCCATCAGCTGGGTGCCGGTGGCCAGCTTGATGTTCTTACCCTCCTGCACATGGAATGCTTCCATGCCGCGCTCGAACTTGCCGGAGCAGATGCGCATGAAGGCGATGCGGTCACGGTGGGCCTTGTTCATGTTGGCCTGGATCTTAAAGATGAAAGCCGAGAACTCGTCGCGGCAGGGGTCAACAGCTTCGCCGGTCAGGCTGTCCACACGGGCCAGCGGGGTGGGGGTGAGCCGCAGGAAGTTTTCCAGGAAGGGCTCCACACCGAAGTTGGTCAGAGCGGAACCGAAGAACACGGGGCTCAGCTCGCCGCGCAGCACCTTGTCGAGGTCAAATTCCTCAGCGGCACCGTCCAGCAGCTCGATCTCATCCACCAGCTGCTGATGCAGGTAAGGCGTCAGCAGCTCGTCCAGTGCGGGATCGCCCAGCTCCGCCTCGGTCTCCTCGACCTTCTTGACGCCGTTGGCACGGCCGTCGCTGGAGAATGCCAGCACCTTGCGGGTGTTGCGGTCGAACACGCCCTTGAACTCCTTGCCGCAGCCGATGGGCCAGTTCATGGGGTAGGTCTTGATACCCAGAATTTCCTCAATGTTCTCCATCAGCTCAAAGGGATCGCGGGCTTCGCGGTCCATCTTGTTGACGAAGGTAAAAATGGGGATGTGGCGCAGGGTGCACACCTTGAACAGCTTGATGGTCTGTGCCTCAACGCCCTTTGCAGCGTCGATGACCATGACGGCGGAGTCCGCCGCCATCAGAGTACGGTAGGTATCCTCCGAGAAGTCCTGATGGCCCGGGGTGTCCAGAATGTTCACGCACTTGCCTGCGTAGTTGAACTGCAGGACAGAAGAGGTGACAGAGATGCCGCGCTGCTTTTCGATGTCCATCCAGTCGGACACAGCGTGCTTTGCGCTCTGCTTGCCCTTGACAGAGCCTGCCTGGTTGATGGCTCCGCCGTACAGCAGCAGCTTTTCGGTCAGAGTGGTCTTACCGGCGTCGGGATGGCTGATGATCGCAAACGTCCGGCGGCGCTCGATTTCTTCACGATTTGTCATAAATAAAAGATTCTCCTATTAAGCCTTCCCCCTTGGGGGAAGGTGGCATTGCGCAGCAATGACGGATGAGGGGCAGTCATCTTCTGATTTCGTTCCCCAAGAGCGGGTTCTGAACACGGCTTCCCCTCATCAGTTTCGTCGCAAGCTCCTCAACAGCTTCCCCCCGAGGGGGAAGCCTTTTGCTTTTTGACACATACGAATCATATTCTATACGAAAACGCATGATAATGCAAGAGTTTTCGTCATTTTTTCAGGATGATGCAGGGCAGAGGGGCCGTTTCGGCCCAGTTGGCAAAATCACACACCAGAACGGTGAAACTTTTCAGCGGAAGTGCCCGGATAAATTCCAGCACGGTCTGCTTTTCATCCGTGCCGATCACCTGCCCGCTGTAAAGGATGGCGCTCACCGCGCCGCCGGGGTGCACCGCTTCCAGCGCCGCCTTCAGCGCCGGGATGCTGCTGTCCGCCGTAGAGAACACATTGTGGTCGGCCCCGGGCAGCCAGCCGAAGTTGAACATCACCGCATCTGCTGTGCCGGGCTGCACATACTGTAAAAGGTTCGCATGGCTGTCGCAGTGAAGCTCGTACTTCCCGGCAGGGATGCCCTTCTGTTCCAGGTGCTTCCGGGTGGACGCAATGGCTTCGGGCTGGATATCGAACCCCAGCACCTTTCCCTCCGGAGCCGTGACGCCGCACAGGAACGCCGTGTCTCCGCCGTTGCCGCAGGTGGCGTCGATACAAAGGCGCGGGCTGCTCAGCCGCAGGGTCAGCAGGTCCTGCACCAGCTTCACGGCGGTCAGGTCGGGCGTGCGGCGGCGGAACAGCAGACCGTTTTCATCTGTGAATCCGAATTTCGCCCAGAACGCCTGTTCACCCTCGTCGGCGGGCAAGGGAGCCGTGAACACTGTCGCTTTTTCCCTGTCATATCCGCCAAAGGCACGCAATACTTCTTTTAACAGATAGGAGCCGTAGCCCTTGCGCTGCCACTGAGGTTCGACCCACAATGCCGTGATGTCTGCGCCCTTCGGGGCAGGCCGCAGTGTGCAGCCTCCGATCTTATCTTTTTCCTTATAAAGTTCAAAGCCCTCTTGTGTGCGGCGCAGTTCCATGCAGCATCCCTCCCAGGTTTTCTGCTCCTACAATAACGGTTTGCCGGGCCGCTGTCAAGGCTGGAAAGTGCGTCTTTATTTCACATATTCTTCACTGCACAAGCGATTGATTTTCACAATTGGCGGTTACAATAGGGGCAGTTCAAAGGAACAGAGGTTCCCGCGGGCACATCCCCTTCGGAAAGGAAGTATCAATATGAGCAATGAGAACAAATGGGAATATGATTATTCCTCTCAAAATACGAACGCAGGCGGCACCGGCTACCCCAACGTTGGCAGCAGCGGCATGAACACCGCCAACCAGTATGACCACGATGAGCGGACGCAGGAGCCCGTCTACACCGCAGACAATGCGGGCGGCGCAACGCCTCCTCCCACGCAGCCGGGCTGGACGCCGGTGGAACCGGCTCCCCAGCAGCCCCCGAAGAAAAAGAAGAAGGGCACCGGCAAAAAGGTCGCACGCAGCGCCGTGGCTCTGGCTCTGGCCGCAGCCATGGGCTTCGGCGGCGGCTTTGTGGGCGCACGCGTGGGCGGCAGCAGCAACCGGGTGGTCATCCAGCAGGCAGCGCCTTCTTCCACTGCCAGCAGCGCATCCGGCTCGGACAGCTCCATCACCGCAGCGTCCAGCACCGGCAATGCTCTGACCACCGAGCAGGTAGCTGACATGGTCAGCCCCAGCGTGGTCGTCATCACCACTGAGCAGGTCGTCTACTCCCAGTGGTCGTGGTACGGCCAGAATCAGGTGGAAAGCGGCGCAGGCAGCGGCGTTATCATCAGCTCGGATGGCTACATCCTGACCTGTGCTCACGTCGTGGACGGCGCTTCCACCATCACCGTCACCATCAATGACAAGGACTATGTTGCAACGCTGGTGGGTGAAGACACCACCAGCGATGTTGCCGTCATCAAGATCGACGCTGACGGCCTGACCCCCGCCACTGTGGGCGACAGTGACAACCTGAAGGTGGGCCAGAGCGTCATGGCCGTGGGCAACCCGCTGGGTGAGCTGGGCGGCACCGTCACCGGCGGCATGATCAGCGCTCTGAACCGCAGCGTGACCATTCAGGGCTCCAGCTCCACCAACACCATGTCCCTGATCCAGATGGATGCATCCGTCAGCCCCGGCAACTCCGGCGGCGGCCTGTTCAACATGAACGGTGAACTGATCGGCATCGTGAACGCAAAGTCCTCTTCCAGCGACGCTGAGGGCCTGGGTTTCGCCATCCCCATCAACGACGCCATCAAGGTAGCACAGCAGCTGCTGGAAAACGGCTATGTGACCGGACGCCCCTATCTGGGCATCACCTATCTGGCTGTTGAAGACTCTCAGACCGCTGCACAGCTGGGCGTGAACGCTTACGGCGTCTACATCGTGGACGTGACCAAGGGCGGCCCCGCTGACAAGGCAGGCCTGAAGGCCGGTGACCGCATCATCAGCGTGGACGGCACCGAGATCGCAGCCAAAGATGATCTGGGCACCCTGATGCAGCAGCACGCTGCAGGCGACACCCTCTCCATTACTGTGGCCCGTGACGGCCAGATGCAGACCGTCAGCGTGACGCTGGGCGAAAAGACCGCATCCAACAGCTGATCCGGCTGAAAATCAAATCACTTTCGCGGCGGCAGACCCTTGCAGGCGGTCTGCCGCCGCCTTTTTGTGCACGGCAAAACTTCTTTGGCAAGATTTACAAATCCAGCAGAAAAATTTTGTGAACATCGCCATCTGGACAATTTCATGTTCCTGCGGTAACATAGATTCACACAAGATTGTTACTCTCCATGAGGCATTACTTGCACACTAAATCCTGAAAAGCTGTTTTTAAGTGGCTTATGGGGTGTGGTGTAAGTATAACCACAGGGGGAGTTTTTTCTTTGTAATTTTTGCGGATGGAGCGTGCCGGAGATGCAGATTTTCAAAAAGATCAACAACAATGTTGCTCTGGCCCGGGACGCAAAAGGCCGCGAACTTGTGGTGTTCGGCAAAGGCATCGGCTTCCCTGCCATGCCCTATGAGCTGAACGATCTTTCCAGCGTGCAGCGCACCTTCTACGATGTGAACGAGAAGTATTTCGAGCTGCTGCGCGATATCCCCGGTGAGGTGTTCCTCATTGCGGACGACATCGCAGCCAACGCACAGGACGAGCTGGCCTGTTCCCTGAGCCCGAACCTGACCTACGCGCTGGCCGACCACCTGAATTTTGCCATTCAGCGCTGCCGGGACGGCATTGCCATCCAGACACCGCTTGCCTATGATATCCGGCATCTGTACCCGCAGGAATACAGCCTTGCAAAGCAGGCCCTGCACCAGATCCGGGATACTTTGCATGTCCAGCTGCCCGACGAAGAGGCCGTGAGCATTGCGATGCACTTCATCACGGCGGAGTCCGAGGTGGGCGACATGCACTCCACCATCCTGACCGCAAAGGTCGTGTCCGAAATTTCGGCGCTGGTGGAAAAGAGCCTCTCCGTGAAGCTGGACAAGGACAGCTTCAGCTTTTCCCGCTTCGCCATGCATCTGCGCTACCTCGTGCAGCGGATGATGCACGGCAAGCCTCTGAGCGGCGACACCGGCATGGACTCCATGTTCCGCACGGTGAGCCGGGAATACCCGAAGATCTACGCCTGTGTGCAGCAGATCAACGACTTCCTGACCACCACCTACGGCTGGCCCTGCAGCAAGGAAGAGCAGCTCTACCTCATCATGCACATCCACCGCGTGTGCTGCGAACGCACGGCGGAGGAGTGAATTTTCTCTGATAACTGAATACCCCGAGAATTCGGATCGTTACCCGCACGAAGTTTGCGGGGCGTCACCCAGCTCGAAAAAGAACACAGAATGGCTTTGGGCCGTGCTGCGGCCTTTTGCGAATTGGGTGATTTTTGCTTTTTTACGGTATATCCGCCGTCCGGCGCGCGAGGGCGGCGCGTATATAAATATTTTTGCTGTAAATGATGAAGGACACTTTTCGTGTGCCCGGAAAGAAAGGAAGTGCGGCCTTTGCAGGAAACTGAAACACAGCAGGCATTGCTGGATCAGCTGCTCCCCCTTGTGGGCGGTGAGGCGAACGTGGCCTCCACCACCCGGCGGGGCAGCCGCATTTCCATGACACTCAAGGACGAAAGCCTTGCGGACCCTGCGGCGCTGACGGCTCTGCCGTTTGCGGCCTCCGTCAGTCTGCACAACGGGCGGCTGCGCCTTGAGCTGACCGAACAGGCATACGAAAAACGTGAAAAGGAGAATTGGCTTATGGCTAGTAAATACGACGGCCTTGCGCGCATTATCATCCAGAATGTCGGCGGCAAGGAAAACATCAACTCGCTCACCCACTGCGTCACCCGCCTGCGCTTCAAGCTGAAGGATGAGAGCAAGGCAAACACCGAGGTCCTGGAAGAGACCGACGGCGTCATCAAGGTCATCCGCTCCGGCGGCCAGTACATGGTGGTCATCGGCAACCAGGTGGCAGACGTCTACGACGCTGTGTGCGCTGTGGGTCACATCCAGCCGGGCGGCGCTGTCAACGAGGACGGCTCTGCCGCCGCTCAGCAGGACGGCCCGAAGGAAAAAATGAACCCGCTGAATGCATTCATCAGCATCATCACCGGCGTGTTCTCCCCCTGTCTGGGCGTTCTGTGCGCCTGCGGCATCCTGAAGGGCTTTCTGGCCATGTTCGTGGCCTTCGGCATCCTGAGTGATGCAAGCGCCACCTACAACATCCTGTACTCTCTGGGTGATGGCTTCTTCTACTTCATGCCCATCCTGCTGGGCTACGCCGCCGCCAAGAAGTTCGGCCTGCCCGAGATGGAGGGCATGATCATCGGTGCCGGTATGCTGTATCCCTATATGGTCAGCTCCTCTACCGTAGCACACGACAGCCTGTTCGGCATCCCCGTCATCATGCCCGCTTCCGGCGACTATTCTTCCAGCATGATCCCCATCATCTGCGCTGTGGCCTTTGCCGCATGGTTTGAGAAGAGGTTCAAGGATCACATCCCCACCACCGTCAAATCTTTCGTTGTTCCGCTCATCACCTGCGGTGTCACCTTCTGCCTGACCCTGTGGATCATCGGACCCATCACCTCTGCCGCTGCAAACGTCCTGAGCAGCTTCTTCACCTGGCTGGCAGCTTTCAACAGCATCCTGTTCGGTGCTCTGGTCGGCGGTCTGTGGCAGGTCCTGGTCATGTTCGGCCTGCACTGGGCACTGGTTCCCATGATGCTGAACAACATTCAGATGTCCGGTCAGGACGCCATTCTGGCCGCTATGCTGGGCACCACCTTTGCACAGACCGGCGCTGTGGCCGCTATCTGGATCAAGACCAAGAACCAGAAGCTCAAGAGCCTGTGCCCTCCGGCTTTCATCTCTGCAATTGCCGGTGTTACTGAGCCCGCCATCTACGGCATCACCCTGCCCAAGAAGAAGCCCTTCGTCATCACCTGCGTGATCGCTGCTATCGGCGGTGCCGCTCTGATGGTCACCAATACCATGGCTTATCGCATGGCCGGCATGGGCGTCTTTGCATGGCCCCAGTTCATCTCCAACGACAACAATGCTTCCGGCATGATCGTGGCCATCGTCGTCAGCCTGCTGTGCACCGTTGCAGCTTTTGCTGTCACCTATGTGACCTACAGCGACGAGCCTGCAAAGGCAAAGAAGTAATTTTCCAAAACTGAAATGCCCCGCGGGGCCCGTCCTTGCAGGCCGTGCAGGGTCTGTGCTATGATGAAACAGGACGGCCCCGCAGTTCGGGGGCATCCCCGATAAGAGTAAATGAAGGAGAAAAGACATGAGCGTTTTTCGTGACGACTTTCTGTGGGGCGGCGCCTGCGCTGCCAACCAGTTCGAAGGTGCATGGGACGTGGACGGCAAAGGCCCCAGCGTGCCCGATATGTGCACCAACGGCTCCCACACCAGCCCGAAATGGGTGACCACCAGCATCCGCCCCGACCGCCTGTACCCCAGCCACGAGGCCATTGACTTCTACCACCACTACGAAGAGGACATTGCCCTCTTTGCCGAGATGGGCTTCAAGACCTTCCGCACCTCCATCAACTGGACCCGCATCTTCCCCACCGGCATGGAGACCGAGCCCAACGAAAAGGGTCTGGAGTTCTACGACCGCGTGTTCGACTGCTGCAAGAAGCACGGCATTGAGCCCCTCGTCACCATCAGCCACTATGAGCTGCCCTACGCTCTGGTCGAGAAGTACAACGGCTGGGAGAGCCGCGAGCTGATCGAATTCTATATGAACTACTGCAAGGCCATCTTCGAGCGCTACAAGGACAAGGTGAAGTACTGGCTGACCTTCAACGAGATCAACTGCGGCACCATGCCCATGGGCGCTATCCTCGAGACCGGCACCATCAAGGGCTTTGAGGGTTCCACCGCTGATGTGCCTGACAACAAGCAGGAGCGCTTCCAGGCTCTGCACCACCAGTTCGTGGCCAGCGCCAAGGCAGTCAAATATGCTCATGACAACTACCCGCAGTTCAAGATGGGCAACATGATCTGCTTCATCACCAGCTATCCGCTGACCTGCGACCCGGCTGACGTGGTGGCCAACCAGCAGAAGATGCAGATCACCAACTGGTTCTGCTCCGATGTGCAGGTGCGCGGCGAGTATCCCAGCTATATGAAGCGCTGGTTCGCCGAGAACAATGTCACCATCAAGCAGGAGCCTGAGGACGCTGCCATCCTGAAGGAAGGCACTGTGGACTTCTACACCTTCAGCTATTACATGTCCAACTGCATCACCACCCACAAGGATGCCGAGGACGTGGGCGGCAACATCGTGTCCGGCAAGAAGAACCCCTACCTCAAGTCTTCCGACTGGGGCTGGCAGATCGACCCGGTGGGCCTGCGCTACAGCCTGAACGAGATCTACGACCGCTACCACATCCCTCTGATGGTGGTGGAGAACGGCTTGGGCGCTTACGACGTCAAGGGCGAAGACGGCAAGGTGCACGACGATTACCGCATCGACTACCTGCGCCAGCACATCGAGCAGATGGCTGAGGCCGTGAAAGACGGCGTGGACCTGATGGGCTACACCCCCTGGGGCTGCATCGATCTGGTCTCCGCTTCCACCGGTGAGATGGCCAAGCGCTACGGCTTCATCTACGTCAACAAGTTTGACGACGGCACCGGCGATCTGAGCCGCGAAAAGAAGGATTCCTTCTACTGGTACAAGAAGGTCATCGCGACCAACGGCGAAGACCTGGCATAACTGCATTTTAAAAGCCCTTGCACGGCCTCGTGCAAGGGCTTTTTGCGTCTGCTCAAAAACGCTTTATGCTTTTTTTACAGCAGGCCGAAGATGGTCGCGCTCACTGGCATCAGCACGGCTTCGTGCTCATACACCCGCGCCGGGCCGCGCCACAGGCTGGAGGACGTGCCGTCGCTCAGCAGCTGCCACCGCCCGCCGGGCAGGGGCACCGTCCGGCTCGTCTCGGTGGGGTTGTAGAACACGCACAGTGCATTCCATGCCGCGCCGTCGCCCCACTGGGCAGGCAGCGTCCAGCCCACGAGGGGCTGCTCCAGCGAGAAGAACTGCAGCGCCCCCGGAGCGTTGCGGTCGGCCCCGCCCAAGCGCGGGAACGCAGCACGCAGAGCCAGCAGGCCCCGGTAGTAATCCACCAGATGATGGTACTGCTCGGCACGGTTCCAGTCCAGCCGGTTGAGCGCCGGGGAAGACCGGTAGCTGTTGCCCACACCCTTTTTGGTGCGGGCAAACTCTTCGCCTGCCTGCATGAAGGGCAGGCCGAAGCTGGTGAGATAGATGCCTGCCGCAAGGCGGTTCTGGGCCAGTGCGGTGCTGTCGTTGGCCGTGAACTCCGGCTTTTCGTAGCGCACCATGAGCA
This sequence comes from Barnesiella intestinihominis, assembly GCA_963656875.1. Taxonomy (GTDB): domain Bacteria; phylum Bacillota; class Clostridia; order Oscillospirales; family Ruminococcaceae; genus Faecalibacterium. The sequence continues at coordinate 10,856 of CAVKKE010000045.1, forward strand.
GCTTGTCCCACAGGGTGAAATTGTCGTGGGCGGAAACATAGCTCACGATCTGGCCCGGAGCATGGGGCGGCAGCCTGTCGCTGCGGCACCACGCGGCCACCGCCGCGCCGATGTCCCAGAAGCTGCCGGGCTTGCCCTCCACATAGCCCGGCTCACGGGCGTCAAAGCAGCCGCCCTTGATGGCGTCGCGGGTGTCGTCGCAGAAGATGCCGATGCGCTCATCCAGCATGGCGAGGTTGGCCTTGTTGGCTTCATAGCGGTGCAGCTGGCTTCCGCCGCCCTGCCACGGCTCACCGTACATCAGGATATCCCGCCCGCCGGGCAGACGATCCAGCGCCGCCCGCACCGCGTTGATGGTCTCCACGTCGTAAAGGCCCATCAGGTCGAACCGGAAGCCGTCGATGTGGTATTCCTGCGCCCAGTAGAGGATGGAATCGATCATATACCGCCGGGCCATCAGCCGCTCGCTGGCAAACTCGTTGCCGCAGCCGCTGCCGTTGGAAAAACTGCCGTCCTCGTTCTGGCGGAAGAAGTAATAGGGCATGGTGCAGTTCAGCGGGTTCTCATTGCGGTACATGTGGTTATAGACCACGTCCATCACCACGCCGATGCCCGCCCCGTGCAGGGCGGAGATCATCTCCTTGCACTCCCGGATGCGCACTTCGCCCCGGGTGGGGTCGGTGGAGTAGCTGCCCTCGGGCACGTTGTAATTGGTGGGATCATAACCCCAGTTATACTGCCGCATCAGGGGCCGGGCTTCGTCCACGCTGCCAAAGTCGAAAATGGGCATCAGCTGGACGTATTTCACGCCCAGACGCTTGAGATAATTCAGGCAGGTGGGATGGATGCCGTCCCCGTGCAGGGTGGTGCCCTTCTGGGTAAAGGCCATGAATTTGCCCCGCCAGGCCGGGCGCACGCCGCTGGCGGCGTCCTGCGAAAAGTCCCGCACGCTGACCTCCCACACCGCACGCTGGGCAGGGGGGATCACCGGCCGCACATCCCTCTCCCAGCGGTCCGGGTTCGTGCGGGCAAGGTCCACGATCATGCTGCGCACGCCGTTGACGCCCGCTGCCCGGGCATAGGGGTCGCCGGTCTCGCGGCTCACGCCGTCCGTCGTGACCGTGTAGGTATAATAGCGCCCGTGCTGGTCACCGGGCAGATAGATGCTCCACACGCCCTGATTCCCGCGCTCCATGGGCAGAGAACCCATGCGGGCGCTGCCGTCGCCCTTGCGGTAAAGGTTCACGGCCACGCTCTGAGCTGTGGGGGCCCACAGGCGCAGCCGGGTGCCCGAGGGCGTATAGTCCTGCCCCAGCGGGCCGGCGTAGAGGGTGCTGCGCGCAAACGCATCGCTTTCAAACAGCGCTTTCCATTCAGCGGGTGTTTTTGCACTCAAGTTCCTTCATTCCTTCTTATAGTCTCATACAGATTAAGTGTAAACAACTGCAGAGTATTTTTCAAGAGGGAATTGCAAAACCCTGCCGGGTGCTCTATACTGAAAGAAAACGACTAGACGGAGGGCAAAGCCATGGCATATACCGACGATTGGGAAACCCTTATGAACGGCGTGTTCGGCGCGGGCGGCAAGCCCCGCTTCGGGGGCACGAGCGCCCAGCCGGAAGCAAAGCCGAAAGCTTCCGGCCTGCCGGATCTGAACGCCGCGCTGCTGGAAAACCAGAAGCAGCTGGACGCCCTGCTGAAAAAGCAGAACGCGCAGATGAAAACGCAGGACACAGATGTGCAGTCCGCCCTGAACGATTCCCGCCAGATGCTGCGGGACATGGAAGCCGACGGCCTGCTGGCCAAAGGCACCGCAGATGTGCCTGCGGAGCATCTGGGCAGCTTTGAGGGGCTGGCCGCTGAGGTAAAAAAGACCGTTCTCGGGCAGGATGCCTTTGTGGACAGTGTGGTGCGGGCCATGCGCCGCCCCTTCGTGCTGGGCACCGAGCGCCCCGCCGCACGCAACGTCATCCTCATCTGCGGCGGGGCCGGCACCGGGCGGCACTTCGCGCTGGAAGAGACTTCCCGCATCATGGCGGCGCGGGGCCTTCTGCAGAGCGACAAAACGGCAGTCGTTGACCTGGCCCTTTACCCCAATTCCGGTGCGGAGAAGCTCTTCCTTCAGGACCTCTATGCCGCCCTTCACGCCCCCGGAGAGATCGTCATTTTTGAGCACTATGAGAACTGCTACCCGGGCTTCCTCAAGACGATTTCCGATCTGGCAGTCAAGGGCAGCGCACCGCTTTCCAGCCGCTACCTCGTGAACAAAGAGGGCATCCTTGTGGACGCCGGCACTGCGCTGGCCCCGGGTGCGGTGAGCCGCATCGACCCCTGCGGCAAATACCTTATCTTTTTCTCCCGCAAGGGCCGGGACGCGCTGGCGGACAAGTTCGGTGCGCCCTTTGTCTCGGCGGTGGGCGATGTGTGCGAGACTTCTCCCTTCGCCCGGGAAGACCTCGCCGCGCTGGCTGCGCAGCAGCTGAACGCCCTCGCCCAGAAGGTAAACGCCCGCCTGGGCCTGACCCTCTCCGCCGGGGCCGATGTGCGGGACTATGTTGCCGCTCAGTGCTCCAAAGAAAAGGGCGCAGCGGGCCTTTCGGAAGCCTGCGATAAAATTTTCCGCGCCCTGAGCGAATACTGCCTGCAGACTGACGCAAAGCTCACCGGCACCGCAGCCCTGACCGCCCAGCCGGACGGCATCCGGTTCAGGCTGAACGACGGTGAAGAGCAGGAGCTGTTTGCCCTGCTGCCTGCCGAATACACTGGTGCCGTGGACGAGATCCGCGCAGAACTCAACGACCTCGTGGGCCTTGCCCCGGTCAAGGAATATGTCTTCGGCCTTGCGGACAATCTGCAGGTGCAGCAGCGCCGGGCTGCGGCAGGCTTCAAGACCGCCAGCCTGTCCATGCACATGATCTTCACCGGCAACCCCGGCACCGGCAAGACCACCATTGCCCGCCTTGTGGCAAAGTACCTCAAAGCCATCGGCGCGCTGAAAGGCGGCCAGCTGGTGGAGGTGAGCCGCGGCGATCTTGTGGGCCGCTACACCGGCCACACGGCCCCCCTGACCAACAGCGTCATTGAAAGCGCCCTCGGCGGTGTGTTGTTCATCGACGAAGCCTACAGCCTTTACCGCGGCGAACAGGACAGCTTCGGGCTGGAAGCCATCGACACCCTCGTGAAGGGCATGGAAGACCACCGCGACGAACTGGTGGTCATTCTGGCAGGCTACACGAAAGAAATGGAGACTTTCCTCACCGCCAACAGCGGCCTTGCCAGCCGCTTCCCCAACAAGATCGAATTCCCGGATTACACGGCAGACGAGCTGCTGGACATCACCGGTGTTCTGGCAAAAAGCAAGGGCTACCGCCTTGCCGAGAGCTGCACCTTCCCGCTTCTGGGCTACTACAAGCGCCGCCAGGCGCTGGACAGCCGCACCGCCGGCAACGGCCGCCTGGCCCGCAACACGCTGGAAAAGGCCATCTTCAACCAGAGCCGCCGCCTTGTGGCAGAGCCCGCCGCCGAGCTGGATCTGATTTTGCCCAGTGATCTGGAATTTGAGGAATAAGCTTTATACAGACAAAAAGCGGCTCCTGCCCTTCCCGGGCAGGAGCCGCTTCGTTTATCAGGAGAACCCTCGTCAGACCTTATTCTTTTCCTTCAATGCGGTGCGGTAGCTCTTGAGCAGTGCAAAGAATTTGGGGCTGAGCAGGAGCAGCGCGATCATGTTGGGGATGACGATAAAGCCAACGGCCATATCGGCGATATCCCACACCTGCTCCACCTCCAGCGTGACCGAGAGGATGGGCAGTGCAAGGAAAAGCCACTTTGCAAAGGTGATGGCCTTTTCGCCCAGCAGGTATTCCACACAGGTGCGGAACTCCACAAAGAAGCCCAGATAACTGGTGTAGGTGAACAGCACCACTGCCGCGCACAGCACCACGATGCCTGCAAAGCCCCAGCAGCTGCGGAAGGCGTCAAAGGTCAGCACAACGCCGGTGTCGCCGTTGCTCCACACGCCGCTGCACAGGATGGACAGAGCCGTGAGGGTGCAGATAATGATGGTGTCGATGAACACTTCCAGAATGCCGTACATGCCCTGATGGGCCGGGGCATCGGTCTGGGCGGTGGCGTGCACAGTGGCAGCAGTGCCCATGCCGGCCTCATTGGAGAAGATGCCGCGGGATGCGCCGCGGGCCATGGCCAGCGAGATGGTAGAGCCCACAAAGCCGCCCACTGCGGGAGCCGGTGCAAAGGCGTAGCGGAAGATCATGGCAAATGCAGTGGGCACTGCGCTGATGTTGGAGAGGATGACCGACAGGCAGCCCACGATATAGATCAGGATCATGGGGCCAACGATCTTGCCGCAGAATGCGCCGATCTTCTGGATGCCGCCGCTCAGGATGATGATGGCGCTCAGCACCGCAATGACGATGCCGGTGACCACCAGAGGAATGTTGAACACATCGTTGACGCAGGTGGCCAACGTGTTGGGCTGCACAAAGCAGGCATCCGCCAGCACCTCGATCAGCAGGGCAACGGCATAGAATCCGGCCAAAAACTTGCCCACCTTGCCAAGGCCGTCCTTCATATAGTGCATCGGGCCGCCGTAATATTCGCCGTCCGGCGTCTTTTTGCGGTAGGCCACCGAGAGTGTGACCTCAGCCATCTTGGTCATCATGCCCACCAGCGCAATGAGCCACATCCAGAACACAGCGCCCGGGCCGCCTACTGCAATGGCAGCTGCCACACCGGCAATGTTGCCGCTGCCCACGGTGCCAGCCAGGACAGTGCACAAAGCCTGAAACGGATGCAGCTCACCTTCTGCATCCGCCGGGCCGGAGCTCTTGCGGAGGTGGAACACCTCGCCCACGGTCAGCTTCCACCAGGTGGGCAGGCCCAAGAACTGGAAGAAGCCGCTGCGGATGGTCAGATACAGGCCCACGCCCACCATCAGGATCATCAGCGGGGTGCCCCACAAAAAATCGGTCAGGTTATACAATACTTCCCACATAAAAAATCCCCCTGTTCTTCAAAAACAGAATGCTCAGTAGCTGGGGTGCAGGCCGTCCCACACGATCCTGCGGTAGTTCTCGCGGTCCGTGTCTCCCTCGGTGGAGAAGCACAGGATGCGGGAATTTTCGTCCAGCTTCAGCTGTCTGCGCAGCCAGTCCAGACTTTCATTGCGCAGCACCTCGGCCACAAAACCTGCCGTAGCCGCACCGCTCTCACCGGAGATGACACGCGGGTCGCCGGGCAGCGGATTGCCCAGCACGCGCATTCCTTCTGCCGCCACATAGTCCGGCATGGAGACGAAGTTATCGGCGTGGTCATGCAGCACCTTCCAGCCGATGGTGCAGGGTTCGCCACAGGCAAGGCCCGCCATGATGGTGTTCATATCGCCCTTGACGAAGTGCAGCTGGCCGTCGTCCGCCTCGGCGGTACGGTAGATGCAGTCCGCCTTGTTGGGCTCCACGATGGTGATGATGGGCCGCTCCTCGTCGCCGTACAGGTCTGCAAAAAAGCCGGTGATGCCGCCGCTCATGGCACCCACACCTGCCTGCAGGAAGATGTGGGTGGGCTTTGCGCCCTTCAGCTGCTCTACGGCTTCGGCGGCCATGGTGGTGTAGCCTTCCATGATCCAGCCGGGGATATCCTCGTAGCCGGGCCATGCGGTATCCTGCACCATCACCCAGCCGTTCTTTTCTGCGCCCTCGTTGGCAAGGCGCACGGCATCGTCATAATTCAGGTCGGTGATGGAAGCATCCGCGCCCAGTGCACGGATGTTGTTCAGCCGCTCCAGCGCGCTGCCCTTGGGCATGTAGACCACGCTCTTCTGGTGCAGGCGGTTGGCCGTCCACGCAACGCCGCGGCCATGGTTGCCGTCGGTTGCGGTGACGAAGGTGATATCGCCGATCTTATCATGCACTTCCTTGCTGATCAGCTTTTCATAGGACAGCTCGCTGATGTCCATGCCCAACCGGTGGGCCAGATAATTGCCGATGGTGTAGCTGCCGCCCAGTACCTTGAAGGCGTTCAGCCCAAAGCGGTAGCTCTCATCCTTGACCCAGATATTGGCCACATGCAGTTCCTTTGCCAGACTGTCCAGCTGCGCCAGGGGCGTAACGGCATACTCCGGGAAGCTTGCGTGGAATGCGCACACCTTTTTGGCGTTTTCCGGGCCAAACCGCCCCACCGGATAGAGGCCGGGCCCGGTCTTGCGCTCATAGTGCACAGCCTTGAAGCACTCGTTCATTTGAAAGACCTCCTGATCAATCTGCTATAGACAAATTTATGCGCTCTCGAGCAAAAGAAGAAATAAAAAAGCAGAGACGCTCTGGTCTTCCAAAGCGTCTCTGCTTTTTATGGCTATATTATAGCGATTTACAGCTGAAAATGGAACTGTTAATTTGCACAAGTGATACAATTTTTTCATGTGATTTTTTACTTATCACGTTCAGTCACTTGCTTTTGCGATCTTTTCTGCCATTTCGTGCAGGCCCTCGCGCACCTCGGCAGGGGCAGTGATCTCCACCTTGCCGCCAAAGCCGCACACCCAGCCGTAGAACTGCTCGCTGACGCAGACCGGCACATCAAAGTGGAAGTGCCCGTCCGCTTCCTCCACGAACAGCGGCGTTTTGCCAAAGCGCTCCCGCATGGCGTTTTCCAGATCGCCGGTGCAGCGCAGGGTGACCCGGTGTTCCGGCCCGCCGAACATGTTGAAGTGCTTGCGCAGATAGCTGGGTAGGTCAAATTTGCGGAACTCCGCCCGGCCCCTGCGGGCCTGTTCCAGCACGGCGACGCCGGACATGCGGTCCACCCGGTAGTTGCGGATGCCTGCCGGATCTTTTTCGTCCTGATAGGCGATGAGGTAATAGCAGCCGCCGTCCCACGCCAGCTGCCACGGGCTCACCGTGCGGGTGCCGCCGTCCTTATAGCGGAAGCTCACCATCCGCCCGGCGTTGATTGCACTGTGAAGCGCATCGATGCTGTACAGCAGAGCGTGGCTGTCGCTTTTGGGGCGGCCGTCCACATAGACCTGGCGCTGCAGCTGGGTGGCTTCGTAGTCTGAACAGAGGGCCTCCAGCTTGTGGATGAGCTTGTTGCTGGTGCGCGCCGAGACCACCTTGCTGGACTGCACAGCGTCCACCAGCAGCTTGAGCTCCGAAAGCTCAAAGGTGCGGCTGGCCAGCCAGTAGCCGCCGCCGCGCCCCCGCTGCAGCTGGATGTCGTAGCCAAGGCTGCGCAGTGTTTCAATGTCGCTGTAAATGCTCTTGCGCTCGGCAAAAATGCCCTGCTGTTCCAGCAGCTGCACCAGCCACGGCACATTGAGCAGATGTTCTTCGTCGGTCTTTTGCTCAAAGATGCGCAAAAGCGTCAGAAGCTTGGATTTCTGGCCTTCCTGCTTGGGCATGGGGAGCACCTCCAGACAATGTGAGCGGGTCGTCCCGTCTTTTTATTTTACGCTCTGTAATTTTACAGAACGTAGAGTTCAGATTCAGAAGCGTGCGCGAGCGAAAATTTCTTTCACTCCGGCAGTTTCTTGTCAAAAGCCGCGCGGCGCTGGGTGGACAGACGGAACATTTCTTCCAGCTTGTCCCGGTCATCGGCCACAAGGGCATTGCGCATTTCCTGCAGCGCTGCGTCAAACTGGTCGATCTCACTGATGAGGTTCTCTTTGTTCCAGAGAAACAGTTCCGCCCACATTTTGTCGTTGATGCGTGCAATGCGGGTCAGGTCGCGGAAGGAGTCGCCGGTGTACTCGCAGAGCGAGGTGTTGTCGTTGGCGCACATCAGGCTCACGGCGATGGCGTGGCACAGCT
>CAVKKE010000046.1:0-18656 GCA_963656875.1 Barnesiella intestinihominis
ACTTCTTAGACTTTTGAGACTTCTTAGAATCTATTATCTCACTAAATTGAGTTCCTTCACAGCCGGGTGCTTATTGACCGCTTACCTTTTAAAGCCCAAGTCAAGAGCCGGAATTAGAAAAATTCCATTATCGCCCGCAGCACAAGAAGCGTTTCGAAATATAATCGATGAAAAACATAAAAATAACATAGATGCTATTATCGATGGGAAAACCGGTTTCTTGTTTCCTGGACAATACGGAACGGTTCGTCAGGCGCGAGATATTGGGTCATTCGTAACGTCTCTAACAAACGCTTATAATAGAAAGCACCCAGATGAACCGCTGCCCCATATTACACCGCATACTTTTAGGCACACGTTCTGTTCTCGGCTGATTTTATCTGGCATGAATATTAAGGCTGTACAGTATTTTATGGGGCACTCAACCAGCAAGGTCACTCTCGAAGTATACGCTCATGTCTTTAAAGATGCCTCCATCGAAGAATTTATAAAAAATTTCAACGAAAAGAGTATGTCTTCTACTACACCAATCACTACACCAATTCCACAAAATCTGTATAGAGTTGTATAGGGATATATCGACAAAGTGGCAATTCAGTAAAATACAGTTGACGATATATCGTCAAATATAGACTTGTATAAACTTATAAAGACATGCTTGATTAAGCTCCCCCTTTGTGGTACAGTATATACAATCAATTTATAAGCAGCAAACATGAATGACTTTGATGTTGATCCGTTGTTGACGCGTTAAGAGAAAAGGAGTTTGACTATGGCTTATTTCTATGAAGAACCTTCCCGCACCTTCGGTGAATACCTGCTGGTTCCGGGCTATTCCTCCGCAGAGAACATTCCCACTGCTGTCAGCCTCAAGACCCCGCTGGTCAAGTACCGCAAGGGCGAGGAAGAGTGCCCCCTGCAGATGAACATTCCCATGATCAGCGCCATCATGCAGGCAGTTTCCGGCGACAAGCTGGCCATCGCACTGGCCCGTCAGGGCGGCGTGTCCTTCATCTATGGTTCCCAGAGCATTGAGAACGAGGCTGCCATGGTGCGCCGCGTCAAGAGCTACAAGGCCGGTTATGTTGTGTCTGACTCCAACCTGGCACCCACTGCCACTTTGCACGATGTGCTGGAGCTGAAAGCCCGCACCGGCCACTCCACCATTGCCATCACTGCTGACGGAACCCCCAACGGCAAGCTGCTGGGCATTGTAGCATCCCGTGATTACCGTGTCAACCACACTCCGGATGACGCTCCTGTCACCACCTTCATGACCCCCATTGAAAAGCTGGTCACTGCTCCGGAGAACACCTCCCTGCATGACTGCAACAACATCATCTGGGATAACAAGATCAACACTCTGCCGCTGGTGGATGCTGAGGGCAACCTGAAGTATATCGTTTTCCGCAAGGACTACGACTCCCACAAGAAGAACGTCAACGAGCTGCTGGACAAGAACAAGAGCTATGTGGTCGGCGCCGGCATCAACACCCGCGACTACGCCGAGCGTGTGCCCGCACTGGTGGATGCAGGCGTAGACGTGCTGTGCATCGACTCTTCCGAGGGCTATTCCGAGTGGCAGAGCCGCACCATCAGCTGGATCCGCGAGCACTACGGCGACACCGTTAAGGTCGGCGCAGGCAACGTTGTGGACGCTGACGGCTTCCGCTTCCTGGCCGAGGCTGGCGCAGACTTCGTGAAGATCGGCATCGGCGGTGGCTCCATCTGCATCACCCGCGAGACCAAGGGCATTGGCCGTGGTCAGGCAACCGCTGTCATTGAGGTCGCCAAGGCTCGTGACGAATACTTCAAGGAGACCGGCATCTATGTGCCCATCTGCTCCGACGGCGGCATCGTCCACGATTACCACATCACTCTGGCTCTGGCCATGGGTGCCGACTTCGTCATGCTGGGCCGCTACTTCGCCCGCTTCGACGAGAGCCCCACGAACAAGGTGCGCATCAATGGCCAGTATATGAAGGAGTACTGGGGCGAGGGCTCCAACCGTGCCCGCAACTGGCAGCGCTACGATCTGGGCGGCTCCAGCAAGCTGAGCTTTGAGGAAGGCGTGGACAGCTACGTCCCGTATGCAGGCCCTCTGGCCGACGGCGTGCAGACCACCCTGTACAAGGTCAAGAGCACCATGTGCAACTGCGGCGCTCTGTCTATCCCCGAGCTGCAGCAGAAGGCAAGATTGACCGTCGTGTCCTCCACCTCCATCGTTGAGGGCGGCAGCCATGACGTCGTGCTGAAGAATGCGACCCCCAACATCATCAACGGCTAAATAACGCGATATTTCGAAGAAGGTGCTGTACAATCGCTGTGCAGCACCTTCTTTTTGCCCAAAAATACTTGCACCGGCCTGCGTTTGGTGATATCATGATAGAAACGCACTGTCAAGACAGGCAGATGCGCAAACCTTCCGACAGGGAAGTCAGACGGCAGGGGACAAAGAGGAGCCTCTGCCGGGTGCAAAGAAGAGAGGATATTATTCATGGACGAAATCAAGGTTGTGCCTTATATTCCCGATGAGGACTACGACAACCCCGCAATGGTCGTGGATTTTTACGAATTTACAATGGCAAACTGCCTGTTCCTGCACGGGTTCAAGGACACCACGCTGGTGTTTGATATGTTCTTCCGCAAGAACCCGGATAATCAGGGCTACTCCATCAGCGCAGGCCAGCGCAAGCTGACCCGTTTTCTGCTGAACTACCACTTCAATGCGCAGGACATCTGGTGGCTGCGCACCAAGGGTATGAGCGAAGAGTTCTGCGATTATCTGCGCACCTATCAGTGGAAGGGCGACATGTACGCTCTGCCGGAGGGCACTGTGGCCTATCCCCATGTGCAGATGGTGCGCATCGAGTGCGACCTCGTGGGCGCGATCCTGATTGAGACGTATCTGCTGCAGACCATGAACTTCCACAGCCTGATCGCCACCAAGGCCACCCGTGTCACCGGCTTGAACACCCATACGCCTCGCAGCGTCATGGAATTCGGCACCCGCCGCGCACAGGGCGAAAGCGCAGGCAATGACGGCGCATATGCTGCTGTTCTGGGCGGCTGTGTCGGCACTGCAAACTGCCTGGCCGAGATGAAGTTTGGCGCAGACGTCAAGGCTGTGGGCACTGTGGCGCACAGCTTCATCGAGTTCTTCCCGACCGAGTTCGATGCGTTCAAGGCTTTCGCCGACACCTATCCGGATTCGGTCAGCCTGCTGCTGGATACCTATAATATTATGGAAAGCGGCCTGCCCAACCTCATCAAGCTGGATGACTATCTCATTGAAAAGTATCCGGATGATCCCAACCGCCGTGTCAAGAGTGCCCGTATCGACTCCGGCGACCTTGCCCGCGGCTCCAAGCGCCTGCGCAAGGCTCTGGATGCAGCCGGTAAGCCCTACATCAAGCTGGTGGCTTCCAACGGCTTGGACGAAAAGAAGATCGCCAACATGGAGCTGTATGAGCACGCACACTTCGACTCCTATGGCGTGGGTGAGAATCTCATCACTTCCGCTTCCGACCCCGTGTTCGGCGGCGTGTACAAGCTGGTGGCAGTCAAGCAGCCGGACGGCAGCTATGTGCCCAAGATGAAGTGCTCCGATTCTGCCAGCAAGGCCATCATTCCGGGCAAGAAGATGCCGTGGCGTCTCTACGACGAGAACGGTCAGGCCCAATGCGATCTGATCGCCATGGACGGCGAGGAAATCGAGGCCGGAAAGCCCATCACCATGGTCAACTTGGATTCGGATGCCATTGAGCGCACCGTCACCTTCACCCCGACCAAGGTCCGGAAGCTTCTGGTGCCTCACATCCTGAACGGCCAGTTGGCTATTGACCTGCCCTCTATTGCAGAGAAGAAAGCCTACATTGCAAAGCAGCTCACCGAGGAGACTTGGGAAAGCGAGCTGCGTCTGGAGTGTCCGCATAAGCATTATGTGAACATGACCCCGGCTGTTGCCGAGTGCCGCGCAAAGATGTATGCAGAGCTGCATGGCGGCAAGGTGTAAAAAGCTTTTCTTGACAAAAAAGCAAGGCTATTGTATTATAAGAACTGCCGTTTAAATGCACGGCAGTTCTTCTTGTGCCGCTGTGGTGAAATTGGCAGACACGAGGGACTTAAAATCCCTTTCTGGAGACAGAGTACGGGTTCGACCCCCGTCGGCGGCATAAAAAATCCCTCAAGCTTACGCTTGGGGGATTTTTTATTTGCGCCAGACAGGGGGGCGAACAGCACGGCCCTGCGAAGCAGGGCAAGCAATCAGCCCAGTGGGCTGTTGCTTAGTGCTACGGGTTGCGGCTCCCTGCATCTGCTTCGTGTCTTGAGCGCCACTCGCATCTTGCAGGCCGCGGCCCCAACAGCTCCTCCCTGTTTCTGCCGCAGGCAGCGGTCGTCGCCGTTGCAAGTCCCAACCTGTAAGTGGTTGCTGCTGTTTTGCGCCGGATAGGGGTCGAACAGGGCTTTTTTAATACAGAGTCCGTCTCTTCCTGCCCTGTTCACAATTCATTCGAAAAAAGTGCTTTTTCTTTCCTGTGTTTCATGGTATAATAATTTGCAGATACGGCTTTGGGGCCGTCGCCGTGTGCTTTGGCCGCGCGGCTGGATAGGGCAGAGCACTGGTGTCACCGCTCTGCCGGGGCAGTGCCCGCGAGATGTGGCGGGCGGAAAAATCAAAAAGAGAGGCGAATCGAGATGTTGGATATGATCAAGTGCAGTACCGGCGGTGCATACTATGCCCGCGGCGAGTGGGTGCCCGCGGACGGCAATGCGTCCGCCGCGCTGGCCACAAAGGGTTTTGATGCGGCAGCCATCGAGAACGCAAAGACCGGAACTATGGCCTACAGCATTCTGCAGGCCCACAACACCAGCGGTGATGCAGACAACCTGAAGATCAAGTTTGATGCCATGGCCAGCCACGACATCACCTTTGTGGGCATCATTCAGACGGCCCGTGCATCCGGCCTGGAGAAATTCCCCATTCCGTATGTGCTGACCAACTGCCACAACAGCCTGTGTGCCGTGGGCGGCACCATCAACGAGGACGACCACCGCTTCGGCCTGTCCGCCGCCAAGAAGTACGGTGGTATTTTCGTGCCCCCGCACCTCGCTGTCATCCATCAGTATATGCGCGAAAAATTTGCGGGCTGCGGCAAGATGATCCTCGGCTCTGACTCCCACACCCGCTACGGTGCTCTGGGCACCATGGCCATCGGCGAAGGCGGCGGCGAGCTGGCAAAGCAGCTTCTGGGCCGCACTTATGATGTCGCCCGTCCGGGCGTCGTCGCCATTTACCTCACCGGTTCGCTGCCCGCAGGCTGCGGCCCCCACGATGTGGCCATTGCGCTGGTGGGCAAGCTGTTCAAGAGCGGCTATGTCAAAAACAAGGTCATGGAGTTCGTTGGCCCCGGTATTGCGTCCCTGCGTCAGGACACCCGCAACGCCATTGACGCCATGACCACCGAGACCACCTGCCTGTCCTCCATTTGGGAGACTGACGAGACTACTCAGCGCTTCCTCGCTGTCCATGGCCGCGCCGCTGACTACAAAAAGCTGGCCCCGGCTGACCTCGCTTACTATGACGGCGTGGTGGAGGTGGACTTGTCCGCCATCCGTCCCATGATCGCACTGCCCATGCATCCGTCCGACGCTTTCACCATTGAAGAGCTGAACGCAAACCTCGAGGACATTCTCCACGCCTGTGAGCAGGATGTGCAGAAGCTGATCGGTCGCAAGGATGTTTCCCTTGACCTGTGCAGCAAAATCGAAAATGGAAGGCTGCGTGTGGATCAGGGCGTCATTGCAGGCTGCGCAGGTGGCCTGTACGACAGCATTTACGAGGCTGCTTCCATCCTCAAGGGTCACACCGGCGGCTGCGGCGACTATGCCCTCAGCGTGTACCCCGGCAGCCAGCCCATTATGATGGAGTTGGTGCGTACTGGCGTCATCCATGACCTGATGGCCAGCGGCGCCACCATCCGCACCGCTTTCTGCGGCCCCTGCTTCGGTGCAGGCGATGTGCCCGCCAACGGCGCGCTGTCCATCCGCCACACCACCCGCAACTTCCCCAGCCGCGAGGGCTCCAAGCCCGGCAGCGGTCAGCTTTCCGGCGTAGCCCTGATGGATGCCCGCAGCATTGCAGCCACTACGGCCAACGGCGGCATCCTGACCCCGGCCACCGATATCGGCTATGATCCCACTGTGCCGGAGTACCAGTATGATCCGTCCAGCTACGATACCCGCGTGTATCAGGGCTTCGGCAAGGGCGATTACGACGCTCTGCTCAAGCTGGGCCCCAACATCAAGGACTGGCCCGAGATCGCACCGCTGGGCGATAACCTGCTGCTGAAGGTGGCTTCTTACATCACCGACCCCGTCACCACCACCGACGAGCTGATCCCCTCCGGCGAAACTTCGTCTTACCGTTCCAACCCGCTGGGTCTGGCCGAGTTCACCCTCAGCCGCAAGGATCCTGAGTACGTCGGCCGCGCCAAGGCCGTGCAGGCTGAGGAGAAAGCCCGCCGTGCAGGCGAGGGCAGCGCAAAGGTGCTGGCTCAGCTGCATAAGGTGCCTGGCTGTGAGAACCTGACCTGGGACGATGTGCAGATCGCATCCACGATCTTTGCGGTCAAGCCCGGCGACGGTTCCGCCCGTGAGCAGGCCGCCAGCTGCCAGCGTGTGCTGGGTGCCGGTGCAAACATCGTCACCGAGTACGCCACCAAGCGCTACCGCTCCAACCTGATCAACTGGGGTATGCTGCCGCTGCAGCTGGTGGGTGCAACGCCGTTTGGTCTGGGCGACTATGTGTTCATCCCCAATGTCCGCGAAGCCCTGAAGGGTGACCTGCAGGACATCAAGGCCTATGTGCTGGGCGACACCGTCAAGGAGTTCAGCCTGTACATGGCTCCGCTGACCGCCGACGAGCGCAAGATCCTGGCCGACGGATGCCTGATCAATTTCTATAAGCATTAACTGCGATTGCAGACACCCGGCCCTGTTTCTGACGGGACCGGGTGTCTTTCATGGAGGTTCAATTTCTATGCCCGGCGATCTTCACAATCATTCCACCTGTTCCGATGGCTCTGTGCCCATCCATCGTCTGCCGCTCATGGCGGCGCGTGCGGGGCTGGACACCATGGCCATCTCCGACCACGACACCCTGCTCAGCGTGAACTACTGCTATGAGCATCCCGTGCAGGATGGCGTGCGGCTCATGCCGGCCACCGAACTGACCGGCTACGACCATGAGCACCGCCACAGGGTGCATCTGCTGTGCTATTACCCTGACCCGGAAAGCCGGGAGCTGAAGGAGCACTGCGACATCCTTCGCCAGCGCCGCAACGAATGCGGCCTGCAGAGCGCAAAGGAGATCGAAGCGCTGTACCCGCAGTTCCGCACGGAGCAGGCGCTGGAATATGCAAAAGACAGCGGTGTGCTGTTCAAAAGCGGCATCATGGAAGCCCTGCATCAGCTGGGCCTGTGCGACAGTGTGTACGGAAAGCTGTACAGCTATCTTTTCGGCTGGGAACCCCGGGGCGTGGTGCTGCATCAGGTGAAATATCCTTCGGTGCAGGAAGTGATCGCCACAGCCAAGGCGGCGGGTGCTGTGCTGGTGTTTGCACACCCGACGGTCTATAAGAGTATGCCGCTGGTGCGCCAGCTTGCCAAAGAGGGCGTGATCGACGGCATTGAGGTGGATCACCCCCGCAACAGCCCGGAGGACAAGGCTGAGTGTGCTGCGCTGTGTGAGCAGTATGGGCTGATCCACACCGGCGGCACCGACTTCCATGGCGCAAACCACAAAGTACCGCACCCGGTGGGCACCTGCACCACGGCAGATGATCAGGTGGTGCGCATTCTGGAGCTGGCCCGCAAACGCCGGGGCATCGAAGTGTGACCGGGTCACGTTGACTTTTTGTGCCGGAGCACTATAATAAAAAGAAAGCCCGGGGCTTTGTGCGCCCGGGCAGGAGAGGTCAAATAAGAGAGGATTTTGAACTATGAGCAAAGAATTCAGTTTTCCCAACAGCGGCACCTGCTCCAAGCAGACCAACTTTGTGCTGAATGATGACCACACCATTGAGAGCATGGAAGTCATCGGCGGCTGCAACGGCAACCTGAAGGGTATCTGCCGTCTGGTCAAGGGCATGAAGGCAGAGGATGTGATCGACCGCATGGAAGGCACGCTCTGCGGCTTCCGCAACACCAGCTGCCCGGATCAGATTGCAAAGAACCTGAAAAAGGCTCTGGCTGAAATGAACTAAATATTTCCGCGAAAGAGGAAGGGTGAGAACTCTTCCTCTTTTTGTTTTCAGGCCAATAGGCTGTGTTCTGGCAGCTTTCTCTTCGGACGCGACTCGGGCCATTCCATCGCCCGCCCTATTGCCCTGCGGGCAACAGGGTCCCACCCCAGCGGACGGTCCTCAGAGAAACTCCCAGCCCACGGCCCGACCTGCGCAAAGTTCCGACACAAACAACTGATTTTTTTCTCTCTTTTGGGGCTATACTTCTTGTGCAAATGATTTTATCAGCGAGGAGCGGGCAAATGAGCATCTGGGAGAGAATGGGCTTTGGCGGATATAAAGGCTTTTCACGGGAATCGGATCAGCTGCTGCGCAGTGCAGTGGAGCTGGCGGGTGATTTGGGCTGTGAAAAAGCGGACACCAGCCATTTGCTGCTGGCGATCCTGCAGCAGGATCACGGTGCGGCATCGCGTTTTCTGGCAGGCAAGCAGATCCGCGAGCAGGAGGTGCGCCGTCAGCTGGCGGAAAACCGCCGCATGCCCGCGCTGCATCTGGATCGCCATGCCTTTGCGCCGGATCTCAGGCGGACCATGGACTATGCGATCATCGGCGCACAGAATGCGCACCTGAGCCGTGCCGAACCGGAACACCTGCTCTGCGCGATGCTGGAAGATGACGGCTGTGCGGCGGGGATGCTTCTGGCGTCCATGGGCGTGCAGCTCACCGAAGCAGTGCGGGAATGCCGCCAACTGTCCGGACAGTTTATCCTGCCATATCAGAGCCGTGCCTCGGCCAGTGTGCCGAGGGGCAGCCGAGCCAGCGATAAATACTGCCGCGATCTGACCCGGAGGGCGGCAGAACGGGAACTGGACCCCGTGTTCTGCAGGGAGACGGAATTGAACCGCATGGTGGAGATCCTCTGCCGCCGTCAGAAAAACAATCCCTGTCTGGTGGGGGAGCCGGGCGTTGGCAAAACAGCCCTCGCAGAGGGCCTTGCACAGCGCATTGCGTCCGGGTGCGTGCCGCAGGCGCTGAAAGGCCGCCGTCTGCTGGCGCTGGATATGGCCAGCCTTGTGGCGGGCACCAAGTACCGCGGCGACTTTGAAGAGCGGTTCAAGAACCTGCTGGAGGAGCTGGTGCGGGACGGCACATCCATCCTGTTTGTGGACGAGTTCCACACCATTGTAGGTGCCGGTGCTGCAGAGGGGGCCATTGATGCAGCCAGTATTCTGAAACCGGTGCTTGCCCGGGGTGAGATCCAGATCATCGGTGCCACCACCAATGAGGAATTCCGTACGCACATCCAGAAAGATGCAGCACTGGAGCGCCGTTTTGGTCGGGTGCAGGTGGAAGAGCCCACCCCGGCGCAGGCGCTGGACATTCTCGACGGGCTGGCCCCGCGCTACGAGCGCTACCACAATGTGAAGCTGCCGCCGGAGACGCTGCGGGCAGCAGTGGAGCTTTCCGTGCGGTATCTGCCGGGGCGCTTTCTGCCGGATAAGGCTATCGACCTGATGGACGAAGCCTGTGCGGCGGCGCGCATCCGGGCAGAGCAGGAAAAGCGTCCGCAGCCTGTCCTGAAGCCGGATGATATCGCCCGGGTCGTGGCGCAGGCCAGCGGTGTTCCCGCCGAGCGTGTGGGCGAAAAGGAGCGGGAACGGCTGAACAAGCTGGAAGACCGGTTGAATGCTGAGATCGTGGGCCAGAAACGTGCCGTTGCCGCCGTGGCGGGGGCTATCCGCCGCAGCCGCACCGGGCTTGGAGAGCCGGGCAGACCTATTGGAGCAATGCTCTTTCTTGGTCCCACGGGCGTGGGCAAAACCGCACTCGCCCGGGCGCTGGCAGTCAGCTGGTTCGGCAGTGAGAAAGCTCTGCTCAAATTCGATATGTCAGAGTATCAGGAGCAGCACACCGCTGCCCGCCTCCTGGGGGCGCCTCCGGGCTATCTGGGCCACGATGAAGGTGGTCAGCTCACCGAAGCGGTGCGCCGGCGTCCTTACAGCGTCGTGCTGTTTGACGAGATCGAAAAAGCGCATCCGGACATCCAGAACATCCTTCTGCAGATTCTGGAAGACGGCCAGCTCACGGATTCCATGGGGCGCAAGGCCGATTTCCGCAATACCATTGTGCTGCTGACATCAAACCTCGGCGCGCGGTTCCTGGCTGGGCAGTCGGCTCCGCTGGGCTTTGCGTCTGGCAGTGAAGCACTGTTCGAAAAGCAGTCGGCGCAGGCCGTCGAGGAAGCAAAAAAGTGGTTCCGGCCGGAGCTGGTTGGCCGGCTGGATGAGATGATCGTTTTTCGCCCACTGGCAGATGAAAGCCTGTGTGCCATCACGGAAAAGCTGCTCTGCCAGCTGGAAGAGCGTGCGGCCCGCAGCGGCTACCAGCTGCGGCACACGCCCCGGGTGGGGCAGGTACTAGCTGCAAAGGCTCACTCGGCCTATGGAGCGCGGGAACTGCGCCGCGCAGTGGACAGGGCAGTAGAACAGGCGCTTGCAGACCGCATTGCCTCCGGCACAGCCTGCGTGGGCCAGCACTGGACGGCAGATTGTTCCGATGATGGCGCAGTTGTTCTGCGGGAGGATGAGACCGTGACGATGTGAAAAACGATTTAAAATCGCCGCCGCTAAAAAAGCATCTTGCAACCTGCTGTATTTCTGTTATCATAGAAGTAACAGCAACAGCAGGAGGAAGTCCATGCATACTTTGTTTCTCTTGAACCCCACTGCCGGAAAGCAGGACTGCACCAAGCAGCTGCCCCGGCAGATCGAAGCGGCAGCCCGGCGGGCCGGCCTTTCGCAGAAAGAATATACCATTCAGATCACTACCCATGCCGGTCATGCCCGGGAACTGGCCCGCGCAGAGGCCGCACAGGCCCAGCAGGCAGGGGAGCCCCTGCGCATTTACACGGCGGGCGGCGACGGGACCTTCAACGAAGCGCTGACCGGTGCCTACGGCTTTGAAAATGCTGCAGTCGGCTGCCTGCCCTTCGGCAGCGGCAACGATTTTCTGCGCACCTTTGGCACGAAGGAAGAGTTTCTTGATCTGGACGCCCAGCTGGCAGGCGATGCAGTCTCCATCGATCTGATGCAGACCAGCCTTGGTCTGTCGGCGACCATCTGCGCGGCAGGACTGGACGCTCAGGTGGCTTATGGCATCCCGAAATTCCGGCGCATCCCGCTGTGCGGCGGCGAAATGGCCTATGCACTGTCCATCATCCAGCAGCTGTGCGGGCACATTGGCCGGAGGGTGGAGTATGCCATCGATGGTGAAACACTGGATGTGGACTGCCTCATGTGTGCCGTCTGCAATGGCCGCACCTATGGCGGCGGCTTCTGTGCCGCACCGGAAGCGCAGCCGGATGACGGCTGGCTGGATGTCTATATCATCCGGAAAGTCAGTCGGCTGACCATCGCAAAGCTGCTGAGTATGTATAAGAACGGAAAGCACTTCCAGAATGGTCGGCTGGTAAAGGCAGCAGAACCATACTTTATCTACCGCCGGGCAAAGCAGGTGACTCTGCGGGCGGCAGATGGCCGCGGGCCCATCATTGCCACGGCAGACGGCGAGTGCGTGCCCTGCGAACAGGTGAGCGTGCAGGTGCAGCCGCTGGCGGGCCGCATCCTGCTGCCAAAGCCTGCCTATGAGCGTTTCGCAGCGCAGAGAACAGGACAGAGTGTGAACTGAATAGAAAAACGACAAAAGAGATGGTTTCATTTTACTGAAAGCCATCTCTTTTTTGCTGTGCGGCACGCTCTGCCGCACGCAGCAGGAGAAAACTTTTCAGCGGGCAGAATACATAGGAAAAAATTACATTTTTGCAATAAAAATCGTCTTGAACATCTGGCAGGGTTATGATATACTGAGCCCGGTTGACGGCAAAGAAAATTTGCCACTGTGACAGAGAGACGCTTTGGAACAGAAAAGAGCTTTGTTGCATTTCTGCGTGAAAAGGGGCGTTTTGCGCGTGAATGCATGGGGAAATCCGTTGACACTCCTTTCCGGAAAGTGATAAAATTTTCTCAGGGGAAAAGGCAAAAAGCAGCCGGGACGTGGGATATCCCGGCATAAAGTGAGGGAAGCATATGGACCAAAAACGAAGGCATATCCTTTCGGCGGTCGTCCTGGTGGTCATCATGCTGCTGAGCATTGCGGCTTACAACAGCTATATCCAGCGTCAGGTCTACTATGAGAGCACGCAGAACCTGCTTTCTACTTACAGTCAGGTGACCAAGACCTTTAATATGTTCGCTCAGCGCAACTGGAACATTCTTGAGATCTGGAGCAATGACCTTGTGCAGCTGGCCAAAGAAGAAGGCACAGAGAAAAAGTGGCGGACATATGTAGACGAAAAAGCCAATTGGCAGTACAGCGAGGTCGTTCTTTTTAACGAGGAAAACCAGTTCTGGACAGTCGACGGGCGGCAGGGAGATGCGCCGCACATGGAAAACTCTCTGGAAGCGCTCTATGCGGCAGACGGCCCGATCGTGACCAGCTACATTTCCAGCAAGGATGTGCGCAAGGTCATGTTTGCGGTGCAGACCGAGCCTGTGGTGCTGGACGGTGTCGCCTATACATCGCTGGCAATCTGCTACGACAACACCGCGCTGGAAAACATGCTGGGCGGCATGGCCTACGAGGGCCAGAGCGACTGCTATATCGTGCGCTCCAACGGGCGATGTGGTGCTTTCCACCGAGCCGAAGACGGAGATCACGGACCGGCTCACAAACCTGTTTGATTATCTGGCCGAAAATGCCCAGCCGGAAAAGACCTACTTCGACGAGATGCTGAGCAATGTCCCGAAGCAGGGCACCGGTAGCGTGAAATATGTGCTCCATGGCAGAAGCTTTTATCTGGTTTATCAGCCTGTGGGTGTGCAGGACTGGTCCATCATCGGCATTGTGCCAACGGATGCAGTGGACAGCGGCATGCTCAAGGTGCAGTTTACCACCATTCTGCTGCTTTCGGCGCTGGCACTGGTCATCCTGGCCGGTGCGGGCAAGATCTATTATGATGCTTTTCAGACCCGCAGGGAAAAGGCTGATGCCGAGAAGAGGGAACTGCAGCGCAGAAAAGAGCTGACGGAACAGATGTTCCAGGGCATGGCCCGCATCGTGGATCGTTTTGCCATCTGTGATCTGGACAATGACCGCTATGAGTATCACGAGCGCCGGGGCCCGGAGATCTATCCCCAGAAAGGCTCTTACCAGTGGATGATCGAACAGGTGTCACAGCGCTATGTGATCGTGACCGACGGCGAAAACGCCAAGCTGACCCAGATGCTGGCCCCTGAGCACCTGCGTGTACTGCTCAAGACCGAGGACGATGCGCTCAAGTTTGAGTATGCATCCCGGGACAAGAGCGCATTCCAGATGATGACGGTGGTGCCTGCGGGCTGGAAGGATGGCCGCCTGACCAGCGTGCTGATGATCACGCAGGACATGGGCCGGCAGCATCTTCTGCAGATGATGGCCAACACCGACGGTCTGACCGGCCTGCTGAACCGGCGCTATTTCGACACGGTGCTCGCCTCGCTGGTGAACCGGAAACAGTCGTTCGCTTTGTTCTATCTTGACCTCGACCGTTTCAAGCCGGTCAATGATACGTTTGGCCATGATGTGGGCGACCTGCTGCTGCAACAGGTCGCGGAGCGTCTGCAGAGCTGCATCCGCACCACGGACTATGCCTTCCGGCTGGGCGGTGATGAGTTCGGCCTGCTGCTGTTGGGAGATCTGGATGAAGAGGCCTGCCGACGGAAAGCAGACCAGATCCGGCAGACCATCGGAGATATTTACGAAGTCGAAGAAAAGGATGTCCGTGTAGGCACCAGCTGCGGCTTTGTTCGGTTCCCGACGGAGTGTCTGGATGTGGACCAGGCCCGTCAGCTGGCTGACAAACGCATGTATGCTGATAAGCAGCGCAACCACGCCCGGATGGATCAGGGGCTTTGAACCCTGCATAAATGCACACAAACAAAAAAGAAGGAGATGTCCGTCAGGGCATCTCCTTCTTTGGCTTTTCTTACATGTGCAGCAGGCTGCGCTGTTCGCTGGCGCGGAACTTGAGCGCCGCGGCAATGAAGCCCTTGAACAGCGGGTGAGCGCGGTTCGGGCGGCTCTTGAATTCCGGATGGAACTGTGCACCCAGATGGAAGTCACGGCCCGGCAGCTCCACGGTCTCCACCAGATGGCCGTCGGGGCTGGTGCCGGAAATGACCAGACCGGCGTCCTGCATTTCCTGACGGAAATCGTTGTTGAACTCATAGCGGTGGCGGTGACGCTCCCAGATCTCGGCCTCACCGTAGCACTCGGCCATCTTGGTGCCGGGAGCCACTGTGCAGGGGTACTTGCCCAGGCGCATGGTGCCGCCCTTGGGGATGTTGCCCTGCTGGTCAGGCATCAGGGAGATGACGTTGTGTGCACCGTCCGGGGTGAACTCGCTGGAATTGGCGTCAGCATAGCCCAGAACGCCGCGGGCAAATTCCATCACCATGATCTGCATACCCAGGCAGATGCCGAAGTAGGGAACATGATTCTCACGGGCATACTGTGCGGCCTGGATCATGCCCTCAATGCCGCGGTCGCCGAAGCCGCCGGGCACGATGATGCCATCCACATCGGCAAAGGCTTCCTTGCAGGCGGCCTGATCGGTCAGGTCTTCGCTCTCCACCCAGCGGATCTCCACCTGGCTGTCGTTCTCGAAGCCGGCGTGGTACAGGCTCTCCATCACGGAGAGGTAAGCGTCGTGCAGCTTGACATACTTGCCCACCAGTGCAATGGTGCAGGTCTTGCTGCGGGTGGCGATGCGGGAGACCACCTGCTTCCATTCGGTCAGGTCAGCTGCGGGAACGTCCAGCTTGAGCTTCTTCACCACCACGTCGTCCAGGCCGTTGGTGTGCAGCATCAGTGGGCACTGATACAGGCTGGGCATGGTCAGGTTCTCAATGACACACTCGGGTTTGACATTGCAGAAGGTGCTGATCTTGCGGCGGATATCGCCGCCCACGCTGCCATCTGCACGCAGGATGATGATGTCGGGGTTCACACCCATGCCCTGCAGCTCCTTGACAGAGTGCTGTGCGGGCTTGGACTTGTATTCGTTGGAACCGGAGATATAAGGCACCAGAACCACATGGATATAGCAGCAGTTGTCGCGGCCCTGCTCAAGACCCACCTGACGGATGGCCTCGAGGAACGGCTGGCTCTCGATGTCGCCGGTGGTGCCGCCGATCTCTGTGATGACCACATCCGCTTCGGTGGAGGAAGCCAGATTGTAGATGTAGCTCTTGATCTCGTTGGTGATGTGGGGGATGATCTGCACCGTCTGGCCCAGATAGGCACCCTGACGCTCCTTGTTCAGCACGTTCCAGTACACCTTGCCGGTGGTCAGGTTCGAATACTTATTCAGGTTTTCATCGATGAAACGCTCGTAGTGGCCAAGATCGAGGTCCGTCTCGGTGCCGTCATCGGTGACGAACACTTCGCCATGCTGCAGGGGGCTCATGGTGCCCGGGTCAACGTTGACGTAAGGGTCAAGCTTCTGGCTGGCCACTTTCAGGCCGCGGCACTTGAGCAGACGGCCCAGAGAAGCGGCCGTGATGCCCTTGCCCAAGCCGGACACAACGCCGCCCGTGACAAAGATGAATTTTGTTGCCATAAATTTGTCCTCCTCTATTTTTCTCTTCTTGACATTCTTTCCCGGTATAAACTCCTTCAGTCAAACCCTGCCGGATTTGACTGCTCCCTCTAAGAGGGAGCCTCTGGCGAATAGGAAAAGCTTTTGGCACTGCCAAAGCCTCCCTCCCCGAGAAAGACTCCCCCGGCCGGGGGAGGTGGCACAAAATGCCAGAAGGGGAGCAGGTGGCATCGCGCTAGCGATGACGGAAGGAGTTTCAAAGTTTTTCCAACGTAATATTATACACCCATATCCTCATAATTTTCAAGGATTTCCTGTGCAATTTCGGTGCGGTCACGGCGGGTGTCCATGGCCTGCTTTTCAATGTAACGGTGCGCTTCAGCCTCGGTCATGTGCTCGTGCTCCACAAGGCAGCACTTTGCCCGGCTCACCAGACGCACCTGCGCGATCTTTTCCTGCAGGCGGGCGTTTTCCTGCCGGGCCCGCTGCAGGCGGTGGTTGCCTGTAGCCGCCATGTGCATGGCCTGCATGAAAAAGGTGGTGGTAAACGGTTTTGACAACAGCAGCACGCCCTGATCGCTCAGGGGTCCCATCAGCTGTTCGGCCTGTGCGGCTTTGACCAGAAACACGACACCGGCGTCCGTTTTTTCCACTGCATTGATGCACAGCTCGTGGCCGAACTCGTCGGGCAGGGGAGAGTTGACCACGATTAGCTCAAAATCCGCTTCGGTCATCCGTCGCCGGGCCTCGGCTCCGCTGGGGATGATCACCGGGCGGCTGTAGCCCATTTCGGTCAGCCGTGCGGCGATATACTCATTGGAGTTTGCACCGGCGCTCACGATCAGTGCACGTCCCATTCCGTTGCTCCTTTCTCCGACACTCTCTTCCTAAGCAGGGGGTCAGATGGCGTTGAAATAGTGGACGCGCTCATACTCGGCCGGGTCGGATGCCCGGCGAAGAGCTTCGCAGCGCTTCAGTTCTTCGGTGAAATACCGGCGTGACAGCTCTTCCGGCAGCACGCGATGCAAAAATTCGCTCTCTTCGGCGGCCTGCACAGCTTCCTCCAGCGTGGAAGGCAGAGTCTCAAGCCCCAGTCCTTCGGCTTCGGAAGGCTTGAACAGGTTCCGGTTCACCGGAGCCTGCAGCACCATGCGGTTCTCAATGCCGTCCAGACCTGCAGCCAGCACCAGGCCGATGGCCAGATACGGGTTGCAGGCGGGGTCGGGGCTGCGCAGCTCCATGCGGCAGTTGTCGCCCTTCACCTGCGGGATGCGCACCAACTGACTGCGGTTCTGGCGGCTCCAGCTCACATAGCGGGGGGCCTCGTCGCAGCCAAAGCGCTGGTAGCTGTTGGGCAGGGGATTGGTGAACACGGTCAGCTCACGGCTGTGGGCCAGAACGCCTGCCATGAAGCTGCCTGCGATGCTGTCCGGAGCGATGTCGCCTTCAAACAGGTTGCGGCCATCCATATAAAGGGACAGGTTGATGTGCAGGCCGCTGCCCGCCTGATCCGGCAAGGGCTTGGGAAGGAAGCTCGCGTGCAGGCCGCTGCGCATGGCAATAGCGCGCACGATCTGCTTGAACATCATCACGTTGTCGGCGGTCTTGAGGGGGGCTGCATGGTGACAGTCGATCTCGTTCTGGCCGTTGCCGCTCTCGTGGTGGCTGTGCTGGGGGCTCATGCCCATCTGCTCCATGGTCAGGCAGATGTCGCGGCGGATGTTCTCACCGACGTCCAGCGGGGCCACATCGAAGTAGCCGCCGAAGTCGATGGGGATGCGGGTGGGGCGGCCCCGGTCGTCGTTCTCGAACAGATAGAACTCGCACTCCGCGCCCACATTGCAGGTGAGGCCCAGCTTGCGGAACTTGCGGTTCATGCTGCGCAGAAAACCGCGGCAGTTGCCGCCAAAAGGCTGACCGTCCGGCTTTTCCACGTCGCAGAAGAACTGCATCACCCGGCCCTCGGTGGGGCGCCAGGGAAGAATGGTCACGGTGGACAGGTCGGGCCGAAGCACAAGGTCGCTTTCCTCCACATGCATGAAGCCTGCAATGGAGCTGCCGTCAAAGCACACACCGTCTTCCAGCGCCTTGGGCAGGTCGCTGGCCAGCACGGCAATGTTCTTCTGGGTGCCGAAGATATCGCAGAAAGCGAACCGCACGAATTTGACGTTGTTGTCCTCCACAAAGTCGAGGATATCCTGTTGGCTCGAATAACTCATAGTGGTTTCCCTTTCAAATAAAACGCCTAAAGGCCTGCCCTCATGCGGGAGCAGGTCTTTAGGCTGGTGTAAGAAATAGGAAAAGGAGAATGGCGAAATTTTGTTCCGCAGCCTACGGATGCTATTCTGTTACGCTGCTATGTTAATATCAGACGTAGTAAAGCATCTTGCTGTAGCTGGGCAGGGGCCAGTAGTCCTCACCGCAGATGGTCTCGGCATCGTCTGCAGCGGCGCGCAGAGCGTCCATTGCGGGCAGCACGTTGTCGTGGAAGGACACAGCCTTCTCAGTTTCGGTGGCCAGTGCCTTGGTGGCGTCCACGGCATCCTGCAGGGTGTCGATGGCGTCGCTCATAGCGTCAGCATCGGCGGACAGCTTGGTCAGGGTCTTGGTCTCGCTGCGCACGCTGATGTTCTCGCTGACAGCCAGCTTGGATGCTGCGGTGTTGGCGAGCTCACTCATGTAGGAGTTGACGGCGGGCAGCAGCTGCTTGCGGGCCATCTCCAGCATGGTCAGAGCCTCGATGTTGATGATCTTGGAGTAGTGCTCCATCTCGA
>CAVKKE010000047.1:0-18655 GCA_963656875.1 Barnesiella intestinihominis
TGTCGATGGCAAGATATTTCTTTTGCATAATGCGCCTCCTGTGTGGATTCTTTGATCCAAGTATACGGGTTCTTCCGCCGTGATTCCATCGGCAAAGGTGACGCATTCTTTGTGAAAAGTCCACTCTCCCATTTTGAAAATCGTCCAACACAAACAAAAAAGCCGGAACACTCCGTATGGAAGGAGTATTCCAGCCTTTTTGCATGATGGGGGTAATGAAGAAGAAATGGGGAATTTAAGCAAAGCAGTGATGCGGAATCTTACAGCTGGCTCTTGTACAGCTCAACGATCTCCTCCACGCTGGTGTCGCGGGGGTTACCGGGGCGGCAGGCATCTGCAAAGGCAGACTCAGCGAGGAACTGGATGTCCTCTTCCTTCAGAATGCCCTTCAGGTTGGTGGGGATGCCAACGTCAGCAGACAGCTGCTTGACAGCGGCGATGGTGGCATCGGCGGCCTGTGCGTCGTTCATCTCATCGATGCCCTTCACGCCCATGGCCTTGCCAACGGCACGGTAACGCTCACCAGCAACGGTCTTGTTGTACTCCAGACCGACCGGCAGCAGAATAGCGCAGGCCACACCATGCGGAGTGTCGTACAGAGCGGATAGACCATGTGCCATGGAGTGAACAATGCCCAGACCCACATTGGAGAAGCCCATACCGGCAATGTACTCGCCCAGAGCCATACCCTCACGGCCTTCCGGAGTATTCTGAACAGCACCGCGCAGATTCTCGCTGATGAGCTTGATGGCTTCCAGATGGAACATATCAGAGATGGTGCAGTGGCCCTTGGTGATGTAGCCCTCGATGGCGTGGGTCAGAGCGTCCATGCCGGTGGCAGCGGTCAGACCCTTGGGCATGGAGGCCATCATATCGGGGTCAACGACTGCGATCTCAGGAATATCATTGGTATCGACGCAGACGAACTTGCGCTTCTTCTCCACATCGGTGATGACGTAGTTGATGGTGACTTCAGCAGCGGTGCCGGCAGTGGTGGGCACTGCAATGGTGAACACGGCGTGCTTCTTGGTGGGGGCAACACCCTCCAGAGAACGCACATCGGCGAACTCCGGGTTGTTGATGATAATGCCGATGGCCTTTGCGGTATCCATGGAGGAGCCGCCGCCGATGGTCACGATGCAGTCAGCTTCTGCGGCCTTGAAAGCAGCCACGCCGTCCTGCACATTGGCGATGGTGGGGTTGGGCTTGATCTCGCTGTAGACGCTGTAGGCAAAACCGGCAGCATCCAGCAGGTCGGTGACCTTCTTGGTGACACCGAACTTGATCAGGTCAGGGTCAGAGCAGACGAATGCCTTCTTGTAGCCGCGGGCGGTCAGTTCGGGAACAATGTTCTCGATGGCACCGTGGCCATGGTAAGAAATGCTGTTCAGAACAATACGATCAGCCATAATACAAAACCTCCAAATTGACACTTCTCTTTTGCTGCAATCACTCAGATTGGCAGAAAGATAACAAACTTTCTGTTCATTAGTATACTGATTGCTTCTATAAAATTCCATCTGAAAAAGTCCCCTATTTTTTGTGAAAAGTCTACTCTTGCTCTGAAAAGGCGTGTGCGCTATACTAAAATCAGAAAGAGAGGAATCGGAAAATGCTGACTTATAACATGGATGTGACCCCGGAAAGCGTATGGAAACGCACAACACCCAGCGAAGCCGAACTTGCGCAGCCCTATTACTGCACCGAAGCGGGGGTGTTCTATGCCCAACAGCATTTTTCGACCGCCCGTACTGATAAGGAAAGCTACATTCTGTTTTATACCCTGCGCGGAGCGGGTCTGATCGAGCAGGATGGAACCCATGTCACGCTCAGCACCGGGCAGGCATTGCTGCTCAACTGCCGTACCCCGCAAAGCTACTGCACCGCACCGGGGCAAAGCTGCTGGCACCATTATTGGGTTCATCTGGATGGTGCAGGGGTCGCCGCCATGGAACCGCTGCTGTTTCCGGGCAAAAAACTGACCCCGGTGCAGATCACCGGGGTCAAGATGCAGGATTTTTTTGAAACGATTTTAGCGCAGATGGAACGCAGTACCGTGGACAGCATGGTACAGACCGGGTTGGCTCTCCATGAAATGCTTGCCTTGTGCGCACAGAGCATTCTTACAGAGGCCGAATCCACCAGCGCGCGGCAGGTGATCTTGCAGGCCGCGGAGACCCTGCGCAAAAACTATCAGAGGGAGCTTTCTCTTGCCGACCTGCTGGCGGATGCCCACATGAGCAAAAGTTATTTCCTGCGGCTGTTTCGGCGGTATATGGGCACAACGCCTTACAACTATCTCGTTAACTTCCGCATCACACAGGCAAAGGAGCTACTTGTTCTCACCGACCACAGCGTCAGCGAGATCGCACAGGAAGTTGGTTTTGGCGATGCCAGCAATTTTTCCACCCGGTTTGCAAAGGCAACTGGGCAAAGCCCCCTGCAATATCGCAAAAGTGCGCTGAAAAGTGCCGGAAATCCAGAACAGGATTAAACGCTCTGTCCGCGGGCACTCTGTACCACTGCCAACAGCCGTGCCAGCGCATCGCCGCCATCTTTTTCGGCCTGATGGTCTTGCGCGGCAGTTCCTTCTTCCGCGCCGTTGGGGTCTTTTACCCCGGCCAGACGCGCAGGCTTTTCCAGCAGCAGGGCGGCTTCCGGTTTCCAACGACCCACTTTTTCCGGCGCAGACACTGCACGGATGAGCGGCAGATAATCCGGGAACTTACCATCTGGTGAACGCAGTTCATCTGCCGCATATCCGGCAGCACGGACAGCACCATAATCATTGGTGTGCGTCCAATCGCCCTGATGATAGTAGATTTTGGAAGCATCCCGGCCCAGCCGGATGATCTCGTCCATTGCCGCCTGATGCAGATCCAACACAGGTACGTTTAACTCTTTGCCCAGTGCGATACACGCCTGCGCGTGGTCGTGCAGGAAATCATTATAAGCAAGCGTACCATTCTGCTCTGTCCATGTGTTGCGCGCGATCGGCGTTGCAAGAAGGGGCAGGGCTTTTTTGGCGCGAATTTCTGCAATGAACCGGCGCAGATTTTCCGGGTAGCCGTTGTACGTCTGCAAATGTGGATGCTTCTGGTCGTTGTGACCGAACTGGATCACCACAAAATCGCCGGGTCGCAGCTGCTTCTGAATAATGTCAAAATGTCCCTCGTTACGGAATGTTTCGGTGGAGCGTCCATTGTGTGCGTGGTTGCAGACTGTAACACTGCCGTCCAGATACAAGTCCAGAGCCTGTCCCCAGCCGCCATAACACGCCGCAGGGTGGTAAGGATATTCTGCACCATAATCCGCCATTGTGGAATCTCCGGCAAGGTAAACCGTGGGGACTTCGATGGGTGTGATGGAAACAAAATCCAATGCCGGGCAGTGGCCGACTACCGCAATATCCAACGTAGTTTTCTCAAAAGCCGTTGTTTTTCCATTTGGAATGATGGGCGAAATATTGACCGAAAAGCATATCGACAAAACCGCGCCCTGCCGTACAGAGCCTTTCCACGCAAGGTGTCGGCACCCGTGGAAAATCAGAAGCTGTTCTTCATCCGCGCGGGCGGTCAGAGTGAGTTTCACGCGATAATTTCCGGCGTGAGGGACAGCCGCTTTGAAACAGAGCGGAACGGACCGCTGCGGCGGCTGGACTGCACCATCTTTTTCCCATAAAGCCTGCACAAGTGCATCCGAATCCAGAAAGCAGCCGTTCTCATCCTGCTGGATTTTTGTGATCGTTTCCGATGCGTACCAATAAGGCACGTTGAATCCACTGTTCAGTTCAAAGATATTCAACTCCGGCTGTACGTTATGGGCCGCTTCGTCCACAAAGCCAAAGGGCTGGCCGGGGCCGTAAAACGGGATGGAATCCTGTGCGCCCTTTTCCAAAGAAATTGTAAGTGCTTCCGATTTCATTGTGCTTCCTCAATGGTATGTGGTACAGGCGGAATGTAATTGATATCCGGTGCGGTATCCAATGTGGTAATATTACAGTTTTCGCAGATCATATCTTCCACTGCGGCAGGGTCAAAGGAATTTTCTGCTGCACGAATTTCCAGATTCCGGAACGTGAAGTCCGAGAGTTTGTACTGTGTCGACTCCGGTTTTACATTGAAGTATTCGCGGCAGTCACAGCGGCAGTCCTCCACGGTAATGTGGTCTGCATAGGAAAGAGGAATGTCCTTGCGGTCTTCCAGATTGTAGAACTGTGTCCACGGATTGATGTTGACAAAGCTGTCCACGACCGCATCCACCTGCTGCATCGTGATGTACTCGTAGTGCTGTGGGGTGTCCGGGCGCATTTTCAGCCAGAGCAAGTTACAGGCATGGTCTACTTTCAGGCGGCGAATCAGGATATTGCGGTCGTGCATGGACTCCGAACCGCAGGTCAGACAGCCATGGCAGAAACCATAGTGGCAGTCCTCCACCAGAATCCGCTCGTTGATGCCGTTTTCGGGTGCGGTATCCGCCCACGGGCCTCTGCCGCCCTTCAGCACAACGGAGTCATCGTTCACTTCCAGATAGCAGTTCTTGACCAGAACATCGGTGCAGACGTCAATGTCAATGGCATCGGTGCTGGGAGCCGGAACCGGACGTGCCGGAGAGAAAATGCGGCAATTCAGGTATTTCACATGGTCGCAGCGGTACAGATGGGTCGTCCAATAGTGCGAATTTTGCAGCGTAATGTTGGCAAAGGTCACGTTCTTGCTGTTGGAAATGTACACCAGCCGCGGACGCTGCTCGTCCTTGTTGGTGCATTTGGGGTTCCACTTGCGGCGCAGCCAGAACGCCCGCCAGGAGCGCAGACCGTTGCCATCAATTGTACCGGGGCCGCTGATTGTAAAGCCATCCATGCCATCGGCATTGATGAGAGCCGAGAAGTAGATGCAGTTCTGCCCTTCCATGCGTGTTTCGCAGAGGTCATAATCGGCAATATCATCACTGCCCATCAGGGTGCCGCCCTGCGCTACATACAGATTCACGCCCTGTTTGAAGTGCAGCGCACCCGTGTGGTAGACGCCAGCCGGAACGACCAGCACACCGCCGCCCTCTTTGGCGGCAAGATTAATCACAGACTGGATTGCTTTCGTATGCAGATGACCGTCCGGCAGGATGCCGTAGTCTGTCAGCAGGTAAGGCTTTCCCAGCGAGGAAAGTTCCGGGGCTGTTGTATCGTAAAACCACTCATCAATGGGTGTTCCATCCGGAAAAAATTCAGGTTCATGTTTCATAGCCGTATTCCTCATTCAAAACGTGTTGTTGTGCCGCCGGGAAGTTCATAGATTTTCCCACCTACACTGACCCAGCAGGATGCTGCATTGGGATTATAGCACAGGTCACCGTCCACCGTAAACCGAAGCCGGGAAGCATTTTCCAGTGCATCCACGATCTCAATGTTGGTAGCATACCAGATATCGTCCTGATGGCTCATCATTTTGCAGAACTGTTCCATCTGTGCCCAGCCATCCTGTTCGGGCAGCTCATAGCTGTGACCCCAGACATACATCAGATACAGATATTGGGTCTTGTGCATGGTGAGAAACTGCTGACCCAGTTCCAGCATCCCGCGCCGGAAGTGGCAGGTCGGGTCCCATTCCGTAAAATCTTCCGGGATGGCAAAGCCCTGTGTGCTGCGCACGGTACGCCCGTAGCGGATACCCAATGCGGGCAGCAATTCCTGAATCTTATGGGTGTAGCTGCCGTTGGGGTAAGCAAGGCCGCGGACTGGGGTCTGCACCTGTTCTTCCAATGCACGGCGGTCTTCCAGAATCTGCTGTGCCACCTGATCCAGCGGGGAACGTGCAATGGTGGGGTGCAGTACGGTGTGGCAAGCTACCTCATGCCCACGATACAATTCTTTGTATTCACTGGCTGGGATGCGCTCGGCATCCTGCAATCCTGAATTGAGATTGAAAGTCCCCTTCATGCCATACTGGTTGAACAGTTCCACAAGGCGGCGGTCTTCTTTGCGGCCATCGTCAAAGCTGAACGTCAGAGCCTTGTGCTTGCCACCGGGAAAGCAGGTATAGATATTTTTCAAACTCATACCGAAGCCTCCTGTAAGCCATACGGAACCGCGCGTTTTCCATAGCGGTTCGCCAGACTGCCGGTCACAACCAGCTTGAACGCATTGCTGCCCGGATGGAGCAGTCCTTTCAAATCGAACCGATGCTTATTCCAGAACGAAACACCGGCAAACTTGCCATTGACCCAAAGTTCAGCCATTTCCTCGGCATCAATTTCCAGCAGCGGATAGTCTGCGCCTGCCTGTTCTGCGCTGTATTCCATCTCTGCGGTGTAGGTCTTTTTGACCTGAATGCTGTCTGCTTTTTTCAGCGTGAACTCCGGCACCGGCAGCAGCAGTGGTTCCTGCTGCTCCGGCAGAGCTACAAAGTCTGCTTCCTCACAGGTAAACAGCAGCAGACTGCTGCGGCTGGGCAGATTCAGTTCAAAATCCTGCGCCTGCGCACGGGCTGCTTTTCCGCTCCACAGGTCATACTGCCCCACCTTTTTCGCGGTGGGTAGCGTGATAGTGGTATGAAGGTCGGTGTTGCCCTCGTTCACAAGGAACCAGCACTCGCTGCCTGCGCGCAGGAAATGCGCACTGCGCAGCTGCGGAGCAGCCGAGCTGCACTGGAGGTCGGCAAGGGACGAAAGGTCGTTCGGGAGGGCGGGTGCATCGGGGAACCGCCGTTCCGGGTCGATGACGGCCGAGAACTCCATGTCGCGGCAGAACAGCTTTCCGTCCTGCACCTTGCATTCGTTCCAAACGCTTTCCGGCAAATACTGGAAACCGACCTGCTGCTCATAGAGCGAGCGGACAGTATCTGGTTCCAACGCACGGTTGCGGCACAGCACTGCCACCGGAAGGATGGCCGTTGTGTCGGTCATCAGGCAGGACAGCCGCCGCATATAGGTAGACCACAGCTTATAATGTTTCCACCAGTTGCTGTTGGGGCCAACATCTGGCGGACGCTCATCCTTTCGCTTGCCGACAATGCTGTAATAGAACGCGTGGGGAATGAACAGGTTGACACCGCGCACGGCCAGCCAGTCCATGTACCACTTGATATCTCCACCAGAAAGCTGCCACGGGTTGTTGTCCTTATTGCAGGCTCCAAAGCACTCGTTGGAATTGCGGCGACGGTGCATCAGGCGGGCAGCATCCGCACTGCACTTGCCCAGCGTGGAATCCAGCCCTGTAAGGCAGTCCTTTTCCGGCGCGATCCAGCGCAGGCACAAGTCCTGACCGGGGATACCGAAGTATTTTTCCACCTCGATATCATCACTCTGGTGGGGATGTCCCATCAGGCAGATGCCGTGCTGCTCACACCATC
Organism: Barnesiella intestinihominis; assembly: GCA_963656875.1. Taxonomy (GTDB): domain Bacteria; phylum Bacillota; class Clostridia; order Oscillospirales; family Ruminococcaceae; genus Faecalibacterium. The sequence goes on from CAVKKE010000047.1 coordinate 7,347, forward strand.
CGGAAAGTGCCGCATAGTAAACGCCGCCCTCCCGGTCAAGGATCATCTGATTGTAAAGCCGTGTGTCAGCATTTTCGGTTTTCTCAAACAGTGCGGTCAGATTTTCCAGCTTGCCGCCTGCATCGGTGAAAAGCCGGGCAAAGCCCTTTGTCCAAGGGAACATCTTATCCACGTTCCGGCCCAGAATACTGGGTTCTTCGGTAAAGAAGCCGATGATGGTGTTACCGAAGTAGTCTTTCAGTTCACGGTAATAGGCATCGTGGGTCAGGCTGATAAACCGCTGCACGACTTCCGGATTTAGGATGTCAGCACTTTCCGGAGCGTTCGGCTCGCCATCATCTTCGCCCCAGTGGATGCCGCGAATGGTGCCGCCGCTCTTGCGTACTACCAGAATGCCCTTTGGGGTCTTTGCAAGGACTTCATCCCCCGGCTGGCTCTCGCTCACCAGTGTGATACCCTGACTGACCAAATCGGGTCGGCCAGCCGTAACCATGCCGTTGGCAGAGCCGGACGGGTACATTCCTTCATCGTACAGAACCACGGTCATTTTCAGCACGGCAGCTTCCTTGACCGCCGTGCGGATGTAGGAAAAATATTCTTTGGAAAGGTAGCGAATGCGTTTGGCAAGGCCAATGCGGGGGTGCAGCACTACGCCGGAAACGCCGTGCGCGTTGAAATCATTCAGCTGGCGGCGAATCTCGTCATGGCTCAGATTGCCATTCAGAAACCAGAACGGAATGGGGGTAAACTCGCGCGAGGGTCTGGAAAGCAGTGTCAATAACTCCATACGAACCTCCTATGGTTCATTTTCATAAAAGAAGAAGCCGTGTCCCGCAGAGGTTGCGGAACACGGCTTCTGTGTTATCCAGATTTCAACTCCGTCAGCGGAAGATCATGCAGACCGGAGTTTGCGTCCGCTATGATTTTTACAGAGAATCACGAATCTTCTTGGCGTTTTCGAGGTCAGCCAGACGCCACTCCATGATGCTGTTGGCATCCAGACCGTTGCAGTCGGTAACCATCTGATTCCACAGGGAATCGAACTCACTGTCGGAAGAAGCGTAGACCATCTTCCAGCTTGCTGTGGTGACCTTGTCCTTGATGGCATCGATCATCAGCTGCATATTGTCGTCCGGCAGGCTGGCGAAGTTGAAGACATTCTTCAGCGGGCTGGTCTCATAGTAATCATCGCCCAGCCACTCTTTCCAGTTCTCATGGCCGGTGGTCTTCTGCCACTTCTGGAAGTTCTCGCTCTGGGCACTGATCTCATTGACATCGCTCCAGCCCAGCGTAGAAGCGCAGCGGTAACCGCCTTCGCCATCACCATACTTCGTCAGAACACCGGTCATCGCAATAAACGGAGTATTCCACAGTTCCAGCGTTTCGCCGTTGGACATTTCAAAACCGGTATAGTCGTTGTGACCGGAGTTCAGCCACTCCTTTGCGCGGTCGGTCAGGAAGGCGTTGCCCTTGTCATCGCTTTCCCAGTACTCGCCATCGGGGCCCTGGCACAGGATCAGGTATGCTTCAGGGTCAGCCAGAACGTCGAGGTAAGCAAGGCAGGCATCCAGATTCTTGGTCTTTGCGCTGATGCCGATCATGTAGCGGGAATCGCCGTAGGTGGAGTTTGCGCTGTAGTAGCTCTTGACGCCGGGGATGTGATACTCCAGATAGGTGGGTGCCCAGCCCGGCAGATAGCCGGAAGGAACCTGTGCATAACCGCCATCGACCTTGACTTTCTGAGTGGGACGGTCATTGTTGATGCTGTCGGGGTCGATCAGGCCGCGCTTATAAACCTGATTGTACCACTTCAGACCTTTGTAATACAGGCTGTCCTTGTCCAGAATGGAATTGCACTCACCGGTGACCATATTTGCTTCCAGCAGGTAACCCAGCTGGCTTTCCAGATAGCCCTGCCAGCGATACCACATGGTCATGCAGGCCCAGAAGCTGGAATCGGAACCGTTGTTCAGCACAGTGCCGAAGCAGGTGGTGCCGTCTGCATCCACCGGACGCTCTTTCTGCATCTGCTCCATGACATCGATCAGATCTTCAAAGCTGTTGATCTCCGGTGCGCCAATCTTTTCGTAGGTATCCCAGTGCAGACGAACGGCGTTGCGCTCGGTGGAGTCCAGCCACTTATACTTCACATAGGTATCGCCAATGCTGGTAGGAATGCCATAAACGCTGCCGGTGCCTGCGCTCTTGAACTCACGGACATAGTTCAGGGCAGGCTCCACTTCCTTGAATGCTTTCAGGTGCGGCATCTTATCCAGATAGTCATCCAGATTCAGCAGCATACCGCCCTGAATCATGATGTCAAGGCTCTTTTCAGGAATAAACATCACGTCCGGCAGATCGCCGCTGGCGAGGATGGCGTTGGTCTTTTCGTCTGAGTAAGCCCAGACTTCCAGATTGAAGCCATGCTCGGCGAAATACTCGCCCTTGAAGCCGCCGACCTGACCACTGGACACATTGGCATCACGCGGGTAGAAAGTAATGGTCTTCGGGCCGCTGGAAGTAGAAGCAGGACCGGCGGCACTGCTTGCGGCGGTGCTGCTGTCCGAGCCGCCGCCACAGGCGGTCAGAGCTGCCGCGGAATCAGCGATCGCACAAGCCTTGAGGAAATTGCGGCGGGAAATCATCTTTTTCATGGTCTTGTTCTCCTTTTATCTTTATAATACACAAAAATTAGTTCAAAGAAAAGGTTCTCAGCCCTTGACGGCACCCACCATCAAACCCTTGACGTAGAACTTCTGGACGAAGGGGTAAACGCAGATGATGGGGATGACGACCACGGCGGTCAGGGTCAGGCGGATACCGGTCGGAGTGATAGTCGCGTAGGGGTTCTCACCGGCGATCTGTTCGGCGGCTGCGGTGACCTGCTGCAGCAGTTCGTACAGCAGATATTGCAGGGTGTAGAGCTTCGTGTTGGTGATGTACAGCTTGGTGGTGAAGAAGTCGTTCCACTGGTTCACGGCAGTAAACAGCGAAATGGTTGCAAGGATGGGGGTCTGCAACGGCATCACGATCTTGAAGAAGCGGGTCAGATAACCGGCACCATCCAGATAAGCGGATTCTTCCAGTTCCGGGCTCATGGCCTCGATGTTGGTCTTGACCAGAACCATGTTGTACACCGACAGGCAGGACGGAATGACGTAGACCCAGAAGCTATTGACAAGGCCCAACATCCGGTTGTTCAGGTAAATGGGGATCATACCGGCAGAAAAGTACATGGTGATAACGGTGAAGCGATACCAGAACTTGCGCTTCCACATATTCTGCTTGGTGAAGAAGTAGGCCATGTAACTGGTCAGCACAAGGCTGAGTGCCGTTGTGATGACGGTGCGGGCTACCGAGATAAAGGCTGCATTGCCCAGATTCTGCACCTTGAAAATTTCAACGTAGTTGTCAAAGTTGATGCCCTTGGGCAGCAGGATGATCTGGTTCAGGTCAACCAGCTTCTGGTCACTGATGGTGCAGATCATCAGGTAATAGAACGGGTACACACACAGCAGCGTGATGATGGTGAACAGGATGATGCCGATCACATTGTAGATTTTATCTTCCCGGCTCATCTTGATGTGGTGATTTTTAGCCCACGGCTTCTGCCGGGGATTGATTTTGGTCGCAGTCACAGGATGTTCCTCCTCTCTTTAGAATACGCTGGTGCCGCGGATCTTCTTGGATGCGGTATTGGCCAGACCGAACAGGATCAGGGCAATGACCGATTTCATGACACCCACTGCAACGGAGAACGAGATCTGGCCGCTGCCAATACCGAGGTTGTAAACGTAAAGATCCAGCACTTCGATGTATTCTTTGTTCAGAGCGTTGCTGAAAGCGAGGAACTGGTCGATGCCGGAGTTCAGGAAGTTGCCGATGCTCATAATGAGCAGAACGAAGAAGGTAGGCATCAGCAGCGGGATGGTGATGTAGCGGATGCGCTGCCAGCGGCCTGCACCGTCGATCATGGCGGCTTCGTTCACTTCCTGATCCAGACCAGTGATGGCGGCAAAGTAAATGATGGCGTTCCAGCCGAGGTTCTTCCATGTATAGAGCAGAGCCTGGATCAGCCAGACGTGCTTATCGGTGGTGAGGATGTTCACGGTCATTTCTGCACCGAACTTCTGCATCAGTGCGTTGACCAGACCGGAAGAACCAAACAGGCTGGACATCAGGGAGAACATGATGACCCAGCTGATGAAGTGGGGCAGCGTGGTGAGCGTCTGCACACATTTCTGGAAGCGGGTGCTTTTGATTTCACTGAGGAAGATGGCGAACAGCATGGGGACCGGCATCAGCAGATAATTGATGAACTGGATGCCAAGGGTGTTGCGCAGAACGCGGAACAGGTTCTGGCGCATGACTGGATTGCCGAACAGATTGGTGAAGTTCTGGAAGCCCACGAACTTGCAGTTTGCCAGGGCCATACCCGGCTTATACTGGAAGAACGCGTAGACCCAGCCCCACAGGGGCATATAATGGAATACGAACACGAGTGCGAGGCACGGGAGGATGAACAGGAACAGCTTGATACTCTCAATTCGCTTCTGACGCGAACCTTGCGTTTCCAGCAGCTTCCCAGCGACGGCTTTGCTGGACATAGATGCTTCAACTCCTTTTCTGGTTTGTGAACCGTGTGTGAACGGCTCTGTTTGACCTGAGTATACCGGTTTCTTCCGCCGCTGTATATAACAAAAATTTTCGATTCTGTAAATAAAATCTGTTGTGTATTTTGGCGATGATACTGCATTTTTTGCAACTGCAAATTGTGATACAAGCTAAAATTTTTGCAATTTACATTTCGGGTTCGGCTCGTTACAATGAAAAAGAAGATTCTGATTCCGCTCCTGCAGTTCGACAATATGCAGGAGGTTCTGAATCAGAAATTGCCTTATATTCCTTATATTGCACCTGAGGAGGACTCCCATTATGCGTGACGTGACTGCTCGTCCGGACACCCCGCTGGGTTATGCACAAAGCGCGTGCGACACGATGATGCGCCGCTACGCTGCTGCTGATCTCCCACCCAAAGGACACTTCCATTATCATCAGGGTGTGTTCCTTTCCGGCGTGTACAAGACTTACCAGCTCTGCGGCAGCGAAGCCTATTTTTCTTATATGAAAGACTGGGTCGATTCGGTGTTCACCGCAGACGGCAAGATCAAAAATTTTTACAACCACGCCGACCTCGATGACATCCAGCCCGGCATCCTGCTGTTTCCCCTGCTGGAGAAGACCGGTGACGAAAAATACCGCAAGTGCATTGAGTCGGTCGCCGCGCAGCTGCCGGACGTTCCGCTGTGCAAGTGCGGCGGCTTGTATCACAAGGTCAACCTGACCGGTCAGATGTGGCTGGACGGCCTGTATATGGCCGGGCCGTTTGCCGCAGAGTATGCCCGGAAGTTCAACCACCCGGAGTGGCTGGACTTTATGATAAAAGAGATCTTCCTAATGCGCGACCATACCCGCATCCCGGAAACCGGGCTGTGGCGTCACGCATGGGATGAAACCAAAACGGCAGACTGGTGTGACCCTGAAACGGGTCTTGCACCGGAGTACTGGGGCCGCAGCCTTGGCTGGGTCCCGGTGGCGGTGATGGATGTTCTGGATCAGATGAAGCCGGAAGATGCGCACTACGAAGAACTCCGTGCGCTGGTCAAAGACCTGCTGACCGCTTTGCTGAAATACCAGTCCGCAGACGGACGGTGGTATCAGGTAGTGGACAAGGCTGACCAACCGGACAACTGGCCGGAAAATTCCTGCACCTGCCTGTTTGTCGCTGCACTTAGCAAAGCGGTGCGGCAAAAGATCCTTCCCGAAAGCGCACTAGATGCAGCAAAAAAGGGCTATGAAGGTGTGATCCGCTCTCTGAACTGGGAAGGCAGTGATTTGCAGATCGGCAATGTCTGTGTCGGAACGGGCGTCGGCAGTTATGCCTTCTACTACGGCCGCCCTTGCTCCACCAACGATCTGCACGGTGTTGGAGCATTCCTGCTGATGTGTACGGAACTGCAATCCGTTCTCACAGCATAATCCCCGCAGATTTGCCTTTCTTCATTTTCTCTCCAATTTCTCCTTCTTAATTATGTGAATGCGAAATGGAGCTGTACGGTTTTGCTCATCCGTACAGCTCCATTTCGCATTATTCAGAATCTTCTTCTGGTTTCTTTCGCAGGATGCACAGCTCAGCGATCAGCCCTCCGGTCGGGTTCTTCCGTATTACCAGACCGCACTTGGAGCCGTAGTATAGCTGTATCCGCTGGTGCAGGTTCTTCAGACCGTAGCTTTCCTGTTCGGTGGCGATTGGTTCCTGCAAGTGGGCATTCAATGCCTGCAAAGCGTCATCTTCCATGCCAAAGCCGTTGTCCTCTACCGTCAGAACGTAAGTATCCTCATCCCGGATGTAGCCACGGAATTGCAGAATATTGTCCTGCCGGGATGGATCAAAGCCGTGTGCGAAGTAGTTCTCGATCAACGGCTGCAACACATTGCGGATGATACCGTATTGCAGAACCTCCTTATCAATGTCGTACAAGATCTGCATGGCATCATTGTGGCGGGCACGGTAGACCGCAAGATACCGCTGGCTGAACGCCAACTCTTGCTGCAATGGGATAAAGGTCTGCGCACCGATAAAGCCGCGGAAAACGGATGCTGTCTGAGCAATCAGTTCTGCCGTTTCATCATCACCGTTTTCATAGCAGCGGGCGCGGAACACATCCAGCGAATTGTAGAGGAAGTGCGGATTGAACTTTGCCTGAAGCTCCTGCATCTCTGCTTCCTTGTGTTTCAGCTGGTAGTAATATGCCTTGTCGATGTTCTCTTTCAGGCTTTCGGCCATCTTGTTAATGGATTGCGCAATGTTCGTAAATGCCGCCTGATAGAAATTTCCCTCGATCCGGTAGTCCAGCTGATTCTGTCCAAGGGCATTCAAACCCTCCTGAATCGTGTGGACTTCCCGGTTGATCGTGCGCATGGTCAGTCCGAACACCAGCACACTCAAAGCGGAGAGCAGCAGGATGGCAATCAACAGCTGCGGCGTATTCGCGTTCGACTTCCAGAACAGCTCTGCCCACGAAATCGTATAGTAAACCGTGCCGCCACGTTCTGTAAAAGGGTCGATGGTCGCAAACCATCTTCCGCTGTCCGTTTTGAAAACACCGCTTCCCTTCTGAATTACTTCATCGAGAAGTTCAATGTGTTCCGTTCCGGAATTATACAGGAGTTGTCCGTCATTGCTCAAAATTTCAAACTGAAGGCTGGAAAGCGGCAGATTTTCTTCCGCAAGCTGCTGAATCTGGCTGATGCCATAACCAAACAGCAAAACGCCCTTTGAAAGAGCTGGTGTGCCGCCTGCCACGGCGATAGTGTCTGCAAGCCGATGGTCTTCACTATCGACCTCACCATAGATCTCCATTAAGCTGCTTTTGTTCAGCATTTGCTCCATAAACGGAAAATCCGCCGGCAAAATCTCCATCGTTTCCATCGTTCCAGCTCCAGTACCATCTCTGGAGGACGCATAGTAAATGTAGTTGACTTTTCGCACCGGCGAATAGGCAGCGATCCACTGGATTCTGTCATCCCGGACTGCCAGCTGCGCCAGCACATTGGAAATGTCGTGCATTTCCACAGGGGTCAGCCCATCTTCATCCGGTACCGCGAAATAATCCCGGAGCAGACGATACGAGGTGGTTTTGTTTTCAAAAATCGGAAGATAGGACACCCAAAACTGGTCGGTCAGATTTTGGTACGCACTGCCAACCTGTGTGAGCCGGATGTTGACATCTGCAAGGATCTCCGATTTTTTCTGCTGATAAGAGAGTGTGCATACGAAAACGCTCATCAGGATCAGGAGCGACCAATAAAAGATCCCGACCAACAGAAAAATATTGCCTCTCTGACGGATCGGCTGCGCTTTTTTATCCATCCAGCCTCACCCCTCGTTCATGTGCAGTCCCATCCGATAGCGAGAGGGTGACATTCCCTTATTTTCACGGAAACACTTCACATAGTAGCTTGCTGAGGCAAAGCCGACTTCTTCGGCAATGTCCTTGATCTTCCGGTTCGGGTTACGCAGCAAGATGATAGACTGGTTGATGCGGCACTGCATCAGGTAATCATTAAAGAAGGTTCCAGTCTCCTTTTTGAACAGATGGCCGAGATAGGCAGGGTTCATGCCGTTCTTCGCACAAAAATCCTTGATGGAAATGCCCGCGCCTTCCATTACGCTGTCATGTACATAGCGCAGCGCAACCTGAACGATGGGGCTGAGTTCAGCAAGGCACTTCATAAACGCCTGCCGCCCGGTCACGAGCATTTCTTCCACAGCACGGGCAAAGTCGCTTTCCGAGTGCTGCTTTTCCGGTGTCCATGTGGGAACCCGCAGAACCTCACGCAGATTTTCCTGTGCAGGGAACTCGCTCATCAGAACGCGCAGACAGCCTTTGTGCAGCCTTGAAAGCGATTTCAACGGCGCATCTTTTCCATCCTGCTGATACAGCTTTGTGGCAAGGTGTCGATAGCCGGTGTCCCGGATGGTCTGGTCCGGCAGATAATACAGGATGCGTATTTCTTCCGCTAACAGGTCAGCATCAATGCCGAGCGTGTCGGTTTCTTCCTTCAGCAGAACCGGGCTGTCTGAAAGGTCATTCATGTCAATGGTGTCACAGGCGTTCAGGTAGCTCATGTGGAGCAGATCGGTTTCCTTGACGGATGTACCAATGGCAACCCGGACGGCATCCACCGCATTGCTTTCCTGCGCTGCATGAGAAATTTCTTCCGAAATATTCTCTCTGGAAAGATCACGCCCGCCGAGGATCATGACCCAGCGGCCTTTTTCATTCCAAAAGCCGTTTACTTCATACTTTTGCGCAAGCTGCTCCAGACAGAAAGCCCGGAATGCGGCAAGCGAAGACTTTCCGCGCCGCACGGCACACACTACGCAATACTCCGGCTGATACAGGTTGATGCCCAGCACGGCCGCACGTTCACTTAGTTCTTCGCTGCCGATGGAACCGGAAGCCAACGGTTCAGCGTATTCTCTCGCAAAAGATCCCGGCTGTTTTTGCGGCGATTGTAGATATTGTCCAATGCTTTTTGGATGGTCTGCTCCATCTCCACATCGGCGACCGGCTTGAGCAGATAGTTCTCAACGCCAAGCTGAATGGCGCGGCGGGCGTACTCAAACTCGCCGTAAGCAGTCAGCAGGATACAGTGCGTATCTGGATATAAACTGCGCACCTTTTCAATCAGTTCCAGACCATCCATGCGGGGCATCCGAATATCCGTTACCAGCAGGTCGATGCGCTGCTGCTCAAAATACTCCAATGCTGCCTGTCCGTCCGATGCCGTCAGGAGCTTGTCCACACCAAGTTCCTGCCAACCGATCCGAACCTTCATCACTTCCAGAATTTTCTCCTCGTCATCTACAAGTAACACGGTGTACACGACAACATCCTCCTAGTTTCCATTTGCCTGTTTTGAGAATACCAAAATTGAACAGATTCCGTCAAGAGTTTCACCTGTTGTATTCTACAGTTCTTGATATGTTCTGAAATATTTTATATGTACTTTCCACGCAATCAACGATAGAATACATTTAGAAGTACTGGAATTGAAGGAGCTTTTATGTTGGAACACTATTTTTCGCAAAACGGCCTGACCGCCTGCTGTACCGATACCGCTATCACCCTGTTCTGGGAGAAACCTGCCGCCGCTGGTGCAGCAGAAGCCTATACGATTTTGCAGAACGACACTGCCGCAGGCACCGCCAGCAAAACCCACTTTACACTGGAACATCTGCATCCGGAAACGGAATACACGCTGTTTGTTCAGTGGCGGGGCGGCGGCATCGGAGAACTGACCGTCCGTACCACTCCCACAAAACGGCGGCTGGATGTGACTGCCGCACCCTATTCTGCCATGGGTGACGGCAAAACCATGAACACCGCTGCGTTGCAGAAAGCCATTGACGACTGTACGGAAAACGAATGCATTTACTTTCCGGCAGGCGTCTATTTGACTGGGACACTGCGGCTGCACAGCGATATGGAGCTGTATCTGGACGAAGGAGCCGTGCTGCAAGGCACCGCAGACCCGGAGGACTATCTGCCCCGCATCCACAGCCGCTTTGAGGGCACCGAAATGGAGTGTTACAGCAGTCTGCTGAATCTCGGCACACTCGACCATACCGCCGGGCCGAACTGCGAAAACGTCATCCTGCGCGGCAAAGGAACGATTGCATCCGGTGGAAAACTGCTGGCAAGCCACATCATTGAAAGCGAGCGCGAACGGCTGAAAGAGTACCTTGCCCAAAACGCTGAACTGGTGTCCACCTGCGAAAACGCCGATACCATTCCGGGACGCGTCCGTCCACGGCTAGTGAATATGAGCAACTGCCGGAATATCTGGATGCATGGGTTGACCTTCGCCAACGGTGCAAGCTGGAACCTGCACATGATCTACTCCGACCAGATTGTGACCGATCACTGCACCATCAAATCGGATGGTGTGTGGAACGGCGACGGCTGGGACCCGGATTCCTCCACCAACTGCACCATTTTTGCCTGTGAGTTCTGCACCGGCGATGATGCGGTTGCCATCAAATCTGGCAAGAACCCGGAGGGCAATGTCATCAACCGTCCGACCAAACATATCCGGGTGTTTGACTGCCACAGTGGTTTCGGCCACGGCATCTGCATCGGCAGCGAGATGAGCGGCGGCGTGGAGGATGTGAAGATCTGGGACTGCGATATGGCCGTGTCCACCTCCGGGCTGGAGATTAAGGCCACGAAAAAGCGCGGCGGCTATGTCCGGAATGTGGAAGTGCAGGACTGCACGCTCTCTCATGTGATGGTGCATTCGGTGGGCTACAATGATGACGGCATCGGTTCGCCTGTGCCGCCCGTGCTGGAAAATTTCCGTTATGAGCGCGTGACCCTGCTGGGTCGGTACATCGACCACGACCATGTGTGGCATCCCTGCCCGGCCATTGAACTGAAAGGCTTTGATGTGCCGGGTTACGAAGTGAAGAATGTTCGGTTCAAGGATGTAATTCTGGAGGACAACAACGGCCCTGCTCAGAATATTCAGATGCAGCATTGTCAGAATGTCAGTTTTGAAAATGTCACTGTTCAAGCCGGCGCACAACCGGAATAAAAAGAAGGAGGAACAGTTCGTATGAGCATTTTTCAGCAGAATTATGATAAACCGGGGCCGGGCGTAGAACGCGACACGCCACGCAAAACAGGTCTTGCCCGCATCGTTGAAGTCCTGAGCCGCGATTTCTTTTCGTTCTGGAAAGC
>CAVKKE010000048.1:0-18578 GCA_963656875.1 Barnesiella intestinihominis
TCCAGATGGACATCAAGATCGACGGCCTGACCTACGACATCATTGCCGAGGCCTTCGAGAAGTGCCGCAAGGGTCGTCTGTACATCCTCGATGAGATCATCAAGCCCGTCATCGCCGAGCCGCGCCACGAGCTGAGCCGCTGGGCACCCAAGATGTTCAGCATGATGATCCCCACCGATAAGATCAAGGACGTCATCGGCAAGGGCGGCAAGGTCATTCAGGACATCTGCGCTACCTGCAACTGCAAGATCGACGTGCAGGAGGACGGCCATGTCTTCGTCTCCGCCGTGGATCAGGAGGACGCAAAGCGCGCAATCTTCACCATCAAGACCATTGTGGAGGATCCCGAGATCGGTGCCATCTACAAGGGCAAAGTCACCCGCCTGATGAACTTCGGTGCCTTCGTTGAGATCGCTCCGGGCAAAGAGGGCCTCGTCCACATCTCCAAGCTGGACACCAAGCGTGTTGAGCGGGTGGAGGATGTGGTCGCCGTGGGCGACGCCATCGTGGTCAAGGTCACCGATATCGACCAGCAGGGCCGCATCAACCTGAGCCGCCGCGATGCCATCCTTGCTCTCGAGGCCAAGAAGAACGCTCAGCAGCAGTAATTCTCCTGTGCTGACGCAGGCAATAAGATAAAAGAATCCCGCTCGTTCCGTTTCATTTGGAATGAGCGGGATTTTTTTGCATCTCTGAGCCTCCAAGATGTTGGGGTTTTGTGAAAACAAAAGTCACGTCCTTGCTGTTCGGGGTGGGGTGTGCTAAACTGGAAGAAACGGAAAATCCGCGTCCATGGGCGCGAAACCTTGGAGGATAAAACATTGAAGCGTTCAACCTTTATCCGTGGCAGCATGGCGTTCCTGCTGGCGGCGGTGCTGTTTGGCGAAACGGCACCGGCGGTGCTGGCGGAGTCTCCGGAAGAGCTGCCGGCAGAAACGATCCCGGGCGGGGCAACCACCATCGGCGGGGCAAACACGGTCCTGATCCCGGCAGAAGAGGAAAACTGCCTGAGCTGGCTGTTTGGCTTTGGAAATAACATTACCATGCCCTACCTGAACATCAAGGGCAAGGGCCTGCGCAAGAATGTGACCCTGAACCTTGTGGACTGTCTGGTGGGAATCACTTATACCGAACTTGGCTCCATTGGCAGCTTTGTCAGTGCGTCACAGGCGCAGCAGGCATGGCGGGCGCAGGCCGTCGCCATCCACTCTTATCTGGAATATCACAAGCAGTACGGCTCGTCGGCCAATGCCTTAATTTATACCCCGGTGGACGAGATCCCGTCTTCGACCCGGACGGCCCTGAAAAAGGCCATCGAGCCGGTCAAGAATGAGATCCTGACAACTAACGGCAGCGTCATCGACGCAGTGTGGTCGGCCAGCGCAGGGTACAACACCCAGACTGGCAAATACGGCAGCTGCGCCAGCTTGGACGCATGGGGCACCGATGTACCCTATCTGCAAAGCGTCGAGAGCCCTTACGAAGAGCTGTATCACAACAAGATGCGGCGGATCATCGGCAAGGACTATTCCTTTGTGGAGTACACCGACAGCCGCACCGGGCAGCCCTATGAGAGCGCGGATACCACCCACAAGGATCTGGGCGGCTTTGTCCTGTACAACACCTTCGTCTCCAATGGCCGGAGCTACCGCTACATCGGTCAGTTCGTCAGCTCCCGCTACTGCTTCGATTTCGGCACCGATGCCAACGGCACGCCGGCCATGACCTACTACGGCTACGGCCACGGCGTGGGTATGAGCCAGTGCGGGGCCGTGGGCTATGCGGCAGAGAAAGGCTGGAATTATAAAAAGATCCTCAAACACTACTATAAAGGGGCCTCCATCAGCCGGGCCAAGAGCGGCGGCTTGTTCGGCTGGCTCTTCGGCGGCTGAGAAACTTTCCGGCAAAAAACGCTGGAAAGCGGAAGGAATTGCGGAAAATCGCTTCTCAAACGGGGCGAGATTTGGTATACTATACACGTTTGTAAAAATGTTTGTGGATAATGGGAGTATTGTCCATCCGAAGTGGAGTAATCGAAATGCAGTTGGATAAGGAAAAGGAACTCAAACAGGAGCAGGAACGCTGCCGGATGCTGGCACGGCAGATCGCCCGGGAGCTTGCACCCCGCACGGTGCGGCTGACCGGTGCACATGACCTGCTGGAAGCGGCCCTGAAAGGAGAAAAGTTTGTCTTTGCCCCGGAGGAAGAGACGGCAGAGCTTCTGATCGTGACCGACCCGGAAAAGGCCGACCTGACCGGGCTGGAAAGCGAGAAGATCCTGCTGGCGGGCCGCCATGCCGAGGATGTGGCGGCGGGTGCCAAGCAGCTGGCGGAGCAGGGCTACTACCGCAGCTTTCGCTGGAAGTGCCGGGACCGCTCGGTGGCAAACGCACTGTTCTGCCGGCAGGCTGAGGCCCCCGAGACCGCGGAGCTGATCGACGGCTACGAACAGGAGTTCGCCTATCTGCATGACCAGACCCTGCGGGCCGAGAAGGTCAGCACCGACACGGTGGCGACCATCGAGCGTCTGCGCAGCGACCTCGCCCTCAGCCGCAGCCACGAGCAGCAGCTGGAGACGACCCTGAACAACGTCACCAACTCGACCTTCTGGAAGATCACTTGGCCGATGCGGTACGTCGTCAGCAAGAGCCGCCAGATCGGACGTACCTTCCCGCTCTTTGTCTTCTTTGCGACCCTGCACGAGATCGGCATCTCCGGCATGAGGGAGCAGGCCCGCGCCCGCCGCGAGTACGGCCGGCTCTTCCCGGGCAAGCTCATGCCCGCCGACCGGTTCGCCACGCCGGAACTGCTGGTAAAGCAGGCGGGAAACCAGCCCAACGGCCCCAAGATCAGCATCGTGGTGCCTCTCTACAATACGCCGCAGAACTTCCTTGAAGAGCTGCTGGATTCCGTCCAGAATCAGACCTACCGCAACTGGGAACTCTGCATGGTGGACGCCGGACAGGACGAGAATGTGGCCCGGATCGTCAAGGGCCGTGCCCGCACCGACGACCGCATCCATTACAAGAAGCTGGACAGCAACGAGGGCATTGCCGGCAACACCAACAAGGGCTTTGAGATGGTTCAGGGCGACTACATCGCACTGCTGGATCACGACGATATCCTGCACCCCTGTGCCCTGTGGTATGTGGCGCAGGCCGTGGCCGAGCAGGGGGCCGATTTCGTGTACACCGACGAGGTGACCTTTGAAGGCGACATCGACCACCTGACGGTCTACCACTTCAAGCCGGATTATATGCTGGACAACCTGCGTTCCAACAACTATATCTGCCACCTGAGCGTCTTCAAGACCAGCCTGCTGGAAAAGATCGGCGGCGGCGAGCGCGCGGAGTACAACGGCAGTCAGGATTACGACCTCTACCTCCGCCTGACCGAACAGGCTCAGAAGATCGTCCACATCCCGCATCTGCTCTATTACTGGCGTTCCAGCCCCACCAGCGTGGCAAGTAATATTTCGGCCAAGCTCTACTGTCTGGAAGCGGCAGTCAAGGCCCTCTATGCCCATTATGAGCGGGTGGGCGTGCCGGTGGATGCCGTCACCATGATCCCCAATACCCCGGGCTTCTACAAGACCGATTACACCATCACCAAGCCCGGCCGGGTCAGCATCCTGATCCCGACCTGCGACCATACCGACGACCTCGAGACCTGCATCGAGTCCATCTATGCCCGGACCACCTATCCGGATTTTGAGATCATCCTGATCGAGAACAACAGCAAGTCTCCCGAGACTTTCCGCACCTATGCACGGATGCAGAAGGAGCACCCGGACAATCTCAAAGTCGTCACTTGGCAGGGCAAGGGCTTCAATTACAGTGCCCTGAACAACTTCGGCGAGAAGTATGCCACCGGCGAATACATCCTGCTGCTGAACAACGATACCGAGGTCATCACCCCGAAATGGCTGGAAGAGATGGTCATGTACGCCCAGCAGGAGCGGGTGGGCTGCGTCGGCGTCAAGCTGCTCTATCCGGACGACACCATCCAGCACGCCGGCATCGGCTTCGGCTTCCTGACACTGGCCGGCCATATGCACAAGAACTTCCCGGCGGGACATCCCGGCTATATGGGCCGTCTGGTCTATGCGCAGGACGTCTACGCCGTCACTGCTGCCTGCATGATGGTCCGCAAGGAGGTCTATGAGCAGGTGGGCGGTCTGGATGAGAGCTTTGCCGTGGCCTTCAACGATGTGGACTTCTGCGTCCGCGTCCGGGAGGCAGGCTATACCAATGTCTTTACGCCCTTTGCACAGCTGTACCACTATGAGAGCAAGAGCCGCGGTCTGGACGAAAGCCCTGAGAAGCGGAAACGTTTCGTCTCGGAGGTGGAGCGGTTCCAGAAACGCTGGAAAAAGCAGCTGGAAGCAGGCGACCCCTGCATGAACCCCAACTTCGACTTGATGAAAGAGGACTTCACCTTCGACATCAAGCCGCTGGAATGAGCAAGATGAAAACGACAGAACGAAAAGAGGAATCCCGGTGGAGCTATCCGCGTGTATCGTAACTTATAATTGCTGCGAAGAGGCGATCCATGCAGCGCAGACGGTGCTGCAGTACACCCGCCGCCACCCGCTGACCCTCTATCTGGTGGACAACGCCAGCCCGGACGGGAGCGGTGCAACGCTGATGCAGGCGGCGGAAAACGGCCTCCTTGCCTGCGCGGAACACCAGAAAGTGAAGGTGATCTGCCGCGAGACCAACGGCGGTTTCGGCACCGGCCACAACACGGTGCTGCCGCTGCTGACCAGCGACTATCACTTCATCCTGAATCCGGACATCCAGCTGACGGCAGACACCCTGAGTGATCTGGCCGACTGGATGGCCCGGCACCCGGATGCTGTGATGGCCCGGCCGGATCTGAAGTTCCCGGACGGGCGGGAACAGCGGCTCCCGCTCCGGCGGTGCAGCCTCCGCCCCATGGTCTACCGGCAGCTGCCCTTCCTGAAATTCTGGGCCAAGTACAACGAGCAGTACCTCATGGCCGACAAAGACCTCTCGAAGCCCACCGAGATCGAGTTCTGCACCGGCAGTTTCTCGGCGGTGCGGACGGCGGAGTTCAAGGCGGTGGGCGGCTTCGACGAGCACTATTTCATGTACGTTGAGGACGCCGACCTGACCCAGAAGATGCGCACCACCGGCAAGGCGTATCTGGTGCCCCAGTACACGGCCATCCACGCATGGCACCGCGCCGCCCACCGCAGCTTGAAACCGGCTCTCTGGCAGACCGGCAGCCTGCTGCGCTATTTTGCGAAGTGGGGCTTCCGATTTTAACATCCTGAACGGCTTTTGCAGAAAATTTTCCGCAAAGGCCGTTCTTTTCTTGCTTTTTTTGGATTTTGATAGTAAAATAAAGTGTAAAACTATCTCATGCCGTCCCCAAAGGGGGCGCAGAGACCGGTTTTGCCCAACTGTGTTGACAGCGGACGCAGCTCCGCTTTGAATTAAGCTGCACAACTTTTTACAGAACAAAAGGAGTGCGCAAAAAATGAAAGGTATTATTCTGGCCGGCGGTGCCGGCACCCGGCTTTATCCGCTGACGATGGTCACCAGCAAACAGCTGCTGCCCGTCTACGATAAGCCCATGATCTACTATCCTCTGTCCACCCTCATGCTGGCGGGCATTCAGGATATCCTGATCATCTCGACCCCCACCGATACGCCTCGTTTCGAGGCTCTGCTGGGCGATGGCAGCCAGTACGGCATCCATCTCCAGTATAAAGTTCAGCCCTCCCCGGATGGTCTGGCACAGGCCTTCATTCTGGGCGAAGAGTTCATCGGCGACGACTGCTGCGCCATGATCCTCGGCGATAACATCTTCTACGGCAACGGCTTCTCGAAGATCCTCAAGACCGCTGCTGCCAATGCCGAGAACAAGGGCCGCTGCACCGTGTTCGGCTACTATGTTCCGGACCCCGAGCGGTTCGGCATCGTCGAGTTCGACAAGGACGGAAAGGTGCTGAGCGTCGAGGAGAAGCCCCAGCATCCGAAGTCCAACTACGCCATCACCGGCCTGTACTTCTACAACAAGGAAGTCGTCCAGATGGCAAAGCAGGTCAAGCCCTCGGCCCGCGGCGAGCTGGAGATCACCACCCTGAACGATATGTACCTCAAGAAGGACGAGCTGGATGTCCAGCTGCTGGGCCGCGGCTTTGCATGGCTGGATACCGGCACGATGGACAGCCTTGTGGAAGCTGCCGATTTCGTCCAGATGATCGAGAAGCGTCAGGGCATCAAGATCAGCGCACCGGAGGAGATCGCCTTCAAGTACGGCTGGATCGACCGCGACACCCTGCTGGAAAGCGCAGAGCGTTACGGCAAGAGTCCCTATGGTCAGCACCTGAAGAATGTCGCTGACGGCAAACTGAAATACTAAGCGGAAATACGAATCGAAAGAGGCATCCTATGAAAATCATTGTTACAGGCTGCAAGGGTCAGCTGGGTACGGAGATCATCAAGCAGCTGCGGGAAGGCAAGAGCGAGATCGGTGCCATCCCCGAGAAGCTGCTGAATGCGACCGTCATCCCGGTGGACCTGCCCGAGCTGGACATCTCCAACTACAAGATGGTGGACGACTTCATCCGCCGTCAGCGTCCGGATGTCATCATCAACTGCGCTGCGTTCACCAACGTGGACGGCTGCGAGGTCAATCATGACGCAGCGTTCAAGGCCAACGCCATCGGCCCCCGCAATCTCGCACAGGCTGCGGAAAAGACCGGTGCCCGTCTGGTCCATGTGTCCACCGACTATGTGTTCTCCGGCCGTGAAAACGGCGGCGTCGCACAGGACGAGGCTACCATTCCCGGCCCGATCAGTGCTTACGGTTCCACCAAGCTGATGGGCGAGAAGTATGTGGAGCAGTTCTGCCACCGCCACTTCATCGTCCGCACCGCATGGCTGTACAGCTACTACGGCAAGAACTTCGTCAAGACCATCGTGAACGCAGGCCGCAAGTTCGGCAAGCTGGAAGTGGTCAACGACCAGTGCGGCAACCCCACCAACGCCGTTGATCTGGCCCACGAGATCCTGCAGCTCTGCGTGACCCACGAGTACGGCCTGTATCACTGCACCGGCGAGGGCATCTGCTCTTGGTATGATTTCGCTTCCGAGATCATCCGTTTGTCCGGCGTGGAGGCTACGGTCGCCCCCTGCACCAGCGAGGAGTACAAGACCAAGCACCCCGACAGTGCCGACCGCCCGAAGTGGAGCGCACTGGACAACCGGATGCTCCGCTGCACCGTCGGCAACGATGTCCGCCCGTGGCAGGACGCCCTCAAGTGCTTCTTTGAGCACTGGGATGGCGACAATGGGATGAAATAACCCTCTCAGTCGCTTCGCGCCAGCTCCCCCAAAGGGGGAGCCCTTGGCAGACCGGGTCACATCTGCGCCATCCGGCAGATCGCGGGCCCTGCGTACAAGATAAACTAGCAATATAATTGAGGATAAATAAAACATGAAAACCTATCTGATCACCGGCTGCGCCGGCTTTATTGGCTCGAACTTTGTTCATTATATGCTCAAGAAATACCCCGAGATCCTGCTGGTCAACCTCGATAAGCTGACCTATGCCGGCAACCTCGAGAACCTGAAGGACGTCGAGGGCGACCCCCGCCACGTCTTTGTGCAGGGCGACATCTGCGACAAGGAACTGGTCGAGGGCCTGTTCGCAAAGTATGATTTCGATTATGTCATCAACTTTGCCGCAGAGAGCCACGTTGACCGCTCCATCAAGAACCCCGAGATCTTCGTCCAGAGCAACGTCATGGGTACCGTGAACCTGCTCCAGCGCGCCAAGGAAGCTTGGTACGACGCCGACGCCAAGACTTGGAAAGAGGGCAAGAAGTACGTTCAGGTTTCCACCGATGAGGTCTACGGCGCACTGGGTGCCGAGGGCTACTTCATGGAGACCACTCCGCTCTGCCCCCACAGCCCGTACTCCGCATCCAAGGCCAGTGCCGATATGTTCGTCAAGGCCTTCCACGATACCTACGGGATGCCCATCAACATCACCCGCTGCTCCAACAACTACGGCCCCTACCAGTTCCCCGAGAAGCTGATCCCCCTGATGATCAACAACGTCAAGCACCACAAGCAGCTGCCCGTCTACGGCGACGGTATGCAGATCCGCGACTGGCTGTACGTTGAGGATCACTGCAAGGCCATCGACATGGTGGCCAACGGCGGCAAGATCGGCGAGGTCTACAACGTTGGCGGCCACAACGAGCGTCCCAACATCTTCATTGTCAAGACCATCATCAGCCAGCTGCACGACCGCCTGCAGGATGAGGGCATCAGCGAGGACCTCATCAAGCACGTCGCCGACCGTCTGGGCCACGACCGCCGCTATGGTATTGACCCCAGCAAGATCAAGGAAGATCTGGGCTGGTACCCCGAGACCCCGTTCGAGAAGGGCATCGTCCTGACCATCGACTGGTACCTCGCCCACGAGGAGTGGATGGACCACATCACCAGCGGCAACTATCAGAAGTATTACGAAGAGATGTACAAGAATAAGTAAGCGTTCTTGACGGCTCTGATAAAATGAAAAAACCAGCTCCTGCTTGGGATGATTCCGGCAGGAGCTGGTTTTTGTGTATGGTGTTAATGCAGAAAGAAATGATTACCACTGTTGGTAGGCAATGATGACATAAGAGTCGTAGTCAGCAGGCTCGCAAGGAGCATAAAATTCAAAATTACCAGACTCTCCGGAAGGAAGAAAAGTGCGGACGGAAAGACCAGGAAGGTCAGAGTCACCGGCATAAAGTTTTCCATTTTTTTGATAGAATACAACTACGCTAATGGAACCAACAGTAGCATCACTGGTATTTGTGACTGTACCGGTATAGCAGATGCGCGAATTATCCGTTCGTACAACATTGGAAACTTTTAAATCGGACTGTTTGGCATACTTGGCACTATTATGAGTCGTGGCGGCAGCATAACGATAATTGGGCTTATAGGTAACATTTGCCGGCACGGAATCTCCGGCGTCGAAGATATCAAAAGAGCCACCAAAGGTAACAGTATCACCAGCAGAAATGATGGGAAGTAATTCCCAAGAAGTTTTCATGACTTTTCCAGAAGCATCTGTTACGCTGAAGTCAGCATGAACATACTCGAGATCTTTAGCGGAGTTTAAGTTGGTAACGGTGAAGCAGTAAAAAATGGTGTAGGACGGGATGTTAACCATATCAGATGTATCAGAGGTATCATCGTATGTGTAGACTCGATAGGTAAAAGAGTCGAACCGGAGTTCTTTTGTCTCACTGCTAGCGGAACTCGTACTGTTTGCAGAAGAACTGCTACTGGAAGGAGTGGAAGAACTGGAACTTGACGATGAGTTAGAACTACTGCTAGACGAACTGCCAGACGGTTTGGAAGAACTGGGAGTAGATGACGACGGAGAGCCACCGGAACAACCGGCAAGCATAGAACAGGCCAGCAAAGCGGATAACAAGACTGCCGCAATTTTTCTTCGTATAAAGAAATACCTCCTTGAAAGTGAATGAAGTGTAGCTTTAAATCTGCTACCGTGTAAAAGTATATCATGATAAAAGATTTACTTCAAGGAAAACGTTAGAAAAAATCTAACAGAAAATGTGGCTGCGTTAGGTACAATATGCTGGAAGGACGGTGACAGGTGTGCGTGAGAAGATAGAATATGAAAAGTGGTTTCCAAGTCGGTTAGCAGAACTGCGAACACAAAAGGGCGTATCGGCGCGAGATATGAGCCTGTCTATCGGGCAGAATACGGGCTACATCAACAGCATCGAAAACGGAAAGAACTTTCCGACCATGGCAAACTTTTTCTATATCTGCGAAATCTGCGAATATCTTCATATCACGCCGAAAGAGTTCTTTGAGGATGGCAACACTGACCCGGAAACATTGCGAAAGATGGTTGAGAACCTGAAAAAGCTCGACCCGGAGCAAGTGGATGCACTCTCGAAAATCGTGGATGGGTTGGTAAGATAAGTATAAGCAAGCGGCCGCTGCGTGAAAAACGCAGCGGCCGCTTGCCGTATCATGAATAATTCGTTCAGCCCAAGCTGACGCCCATGCGGCGGGCGGCGGTGAGCAGCTCGCAGTTTTCGGGGACATTGCGGGTCTTACCGGCGATGTCGTCCAGACGGTTCTGGGTGACGCGGTTGTTGACCATGGCGACGGTCACGCCGTAACGCTCGATCTCCACCAGCTTGGCGGCGTAGCTGCCGAAGGAGGTGGCCAGCACGCGGTCGTAGGCACTGGGGCTGCCGCCGCGCTGCATATGGCCCGGGATGCAGACACGGGTCTCCATGCCGGTCTTTTTCTGGATGGCGGCGGCGATGCGGTTGGTAGCCGTTGCGCCGTAACCGGCCTCGATGCGCTTGGCCATCCACTCTTTCCGCTTCATCTTGGATTCCTCCACGTTGATCGCACCCTCGGCGACGGCGAGGATGGAGAAGTTGGAACCCTTCTTGGCGCGGCGTTCCACGGCCTCGCAGACGCGGTCGATGTCGTAGGGCATCTCGGGCAGCAGGATGATGTCGGCACCGCCGGCAACGCCCGCGTAGAGGGTCAGCCAGCCGGCCTTGTTGCCCATCAGCTCGATGCACATCACGCGGCTGTGGCTGCCGGCAGTGGTGTGGATGCGGTCGATGACCTCGGTGGCGATGTCCACAGCGGTATGGAAACCGAAGGTGACGTCGGTGCCGTAGATATCGTTGTCGATGGTCTTGGGCAGGCCGATGATGTTCAGGCCTTCCTGCGAGAGAAGATTGGCGGTCTTGTGGGTGCCGTTGCCGCCCAAGCAGAGCAGACAGTCGAGCTTGGCGTCCTTGTAGGTCTTTTTCATGGCCGCGACCTTGTCGATCTTGTCCTCCTCGACCACCCGCATCATTTTGAAGGGGGTGCGCTTGGTGCCGAGAATGGTGCCGCCCAGCGTCAGGATGCCGCGGAAGTCGTCCTCGCACATCTCCTTGTAGTCGCCGGTGATGAGGCCATGGTAGCCGTTCAGGATGCCGACGATCTCCACGTTATCGCCCATGCGTGCATACAGAGCCTTGGCCACGCCGCGGATGGTGGCGTTCAGGCCCGGGCAGTCGCCGCCGGAAGTCAGGATGCCAACACGTTTTTTCATCTCAAATCCCTCATTTCCTAAGATTCCCCGCGCAGTGCGCGTTTTGAAGTTACTATAAGAGTATTCCCAAAGCGGGCGGGTGTCAAGAGCGGGACGAAAAAATTTCCATCCGGATGGGAGGAAAGACAGGCGTTTGCAGGCCAGCGAAAAAGTATCAGAAAAATTTGAAAAAACGGTTGACAATAAGGGCCTTGGGTAGTATAATATCCCTTGTCAGCGGCGGCTACCGCTTCTGACAAACTGAATATTGGGGATTTGCATAGTGGTAGTGCGGTAGACTCTGACTCTACTTGTGGGAGTTCGATTCTCTCATCCCCAACCAGACCGCAGCTGAATGGCTGCGGTATTTTCGGGGCATAGCGCAGTTGGTAGCGCGCTTCGTTCGGGACGAAGAGGCCGTGGGTTCAAATCCCGCTGCTCCGACCAAAATTGCACGTTAATTCGTTAAGAATTTTCGTGCTTTTTTCTTTATTCGGCAGAATGACGAACCGATTTTGAAAAAGTTCCAAAAATCTTCCAAAATTGATTTCAAACAGGCATGAAAAACACCGCCGGGGCTGTACCTCTGGCGGTGTTCTGCTTTTACTGTGCGGCCTCCTGCGGCTGTTCTGTGATGCTGTCAACATAGGTCTTGCGGTACTTTAACCGGGTATCGTCGCCGCCAATGGCTGCATCAAGCTCCATATCAACATCAAGCAGGACGTTGCGAACCATTGCCAGCACTGCACAGATACCGGCATAATCTGCGCTGGCCTGCTCTGCGCACTGCTTCCGCTTGTCGCCCACATAGGACGCACAGAAGTAACGTTCAATCAGTCCGTCGAGAACTTCCGTTGCGTTGCTCAGTTCAAAAGTGCGTTCTTCCATCACATTGAGAACGCGGGTTGCTGCTGCATCGTCCAGCCAGTTAGATTTAATCATTTTATGTACCTCCGTTAATTCCTGCCCGCCGTCCTCCGGCGGGGTTGTTCTGTTGTATTACTGTGCTTCCAGCGGCTTTACCTGTGACCGTCCAAAGAATGATGCGCGGTAGGTCTGGCCGTCGCCCTTGCTGCTGTGGATAAGCACCACTTGAAACAGGGCCTTTGCACCGTGCAGGACTTCAAACCCGGCGGCTTTCCAGCCTGCCCACGTTTCCACCTGCTCAGTGATTCCGGCGTTCTGCTGGGCCTCTGCAATGCGCTGAGCGTTGACCGGCGCGGCCTTTGCGCTGTTCCATGCTCTGTGCAGGCACTCGGCAAATGTCCCGGTCTGCTTTCTGAACAGCTTCCACGCCTTGCGCATGATCTCAGAAAGGTTGTATTTCATACTCCGTCCTCGCTTTACTTTGCGGGCCTGCCCTGTTATAATGGCTGTAGCCCTGTTTTGGGGTTCGGCTCGGTGTTCCTGTTTGGCGATAGGCACCGGGCCTTTTCTTTTGCGGTTTGGTTTCCCGCGACCCCTTGCGGGGTTTCGGTTCGTGACCGGCGAACCATCATCAGGCGGGATTACATGAGCTTGTAGGTGTAGTAGATTGCTTTGGACAGGATTTTGTAGCCCAGCATCTCACGAACTGCCCACTTATCAAAACCGGCTTCCTGCATCGACTGGGAGTAGTTGCAACGGGCCTGCATCAGTGCATCAGTGCATCAAATACTTTCTTCATCATGGTTTTGTCCTCCTGTTGATCGTGTTTGTTATGTAACAGCTTTGGGGAAGTGGGTTACTGACTTAGCTAACTCTAGGTTTTGCGCTCCCGGTTCTTACTTCGCCCTGTTGCATTCCGGTCTTGCTTCCCTTGCTGTGATTATAGTATACACCAATATTTGTGTATAGTCTATTGACAGACTGCACAAACATACACTGATTTTTGTGCATATATTGTACACTTGATTCTTGTGTATGCTTGCTGTATAATACCTATGCTGTGATTATAGTATACACCAATATTTGTGTATAGTCTATTGACAGACTGCACAAACATACACTGATTTTTGTGCATATATTGTACACTTGATTCTTGTGTATGCTTGCTGTATAATACCTAATATAGGGAGGTGCATTTTAATGCCAATCAAATATAAAATTGACGTGCTGGAAGCACTGAAAACAGCGGGGTACAGCACTTATAAACTCCGCAAAGATAAACTGATCGGTGAAGCAACCATACAGCGGATTAGAGGCGGTGAACCTGTTTCATGGGAAAACATTGCAACCCTCTGCGCTCTGCTGGACTGCCAGCCCGGTGATTTACTGGAATACCAACCGGGGGAGGGGGAAAAGGGCCGGGGGTCTGTGCAGGCGGGGTAAACCCCAAAAATACCGGCACAAAATAAAAAGGCTCCGATATTGACGAGTTCGTTAATATAACAGACCAGCGTTATTTCCCGGCGGGCTGCTTGCGCTGTATGCCCTCTGCGGGCCTCTGTGCAAGGCTTTTAACAGTAGTTCGTGAAACTGCATTCTAAACACAAGCGGCCTCTGTGGGGCTTCCTAGCGCGTATGGCGAAAGGCGGTATTTATGACAAAAGATCGTGCAGCGGTGAAACTGATTCAAGCAGGCTTTCGGGATGTGCGGACGCTTCCACCATGTGACCATGCAGAGGCCGACTTGATAGCCAAAAATCCGCGTGGCTGCTGGGTTTTCTCGTGTCACACAGGCACAGACTATGAACAGCTGTCAGCATGTCGCAAGCGATACGGCGCACAGTATGCGGGCTTGATCGTGGACAGTCAAACAGGGATGCTTGAACGGATGAAAGCCCGGCTGCACGGCATTGAGATTCTAAGTGTATAAAGCAAAAGCCGCCAATCTTGACCACGTTGTATTGAACGTGATACAGGAAAGGCGGCTTTCTGCTGGGGCTATTGAAAAGGCGGTTTTGTTGAACCTCCGGTACTAACCGACTTATTAAAAAAGAATATCAATAAAGTGCTATTGAATGGCACAACGTTGTTTTGCTCTGGCCCGGCGGGTCAGGGCTTTTTGTTTGGCTCTGGCACTCGCACTAAACCGGCAAACAATCTGCGCTCAGGGTGCCGGGCTTGCAGCTGATCGACCGCACAACCGGCTTTCTGATCGTGCAGGCGGCAGGCAGTGGAACAGGTGCAACCCGTCCGGGTATAGGGGCAATTCTTCATCGTCTGTTTACCTCATGCCGTGGCGTGGTTCTTTCTGCTCATAGCTGCGGCCATACTCGCGGCATTGACTTCCACGCTGGGCGGGTTCTCCATGGCCGTTGCAATTCTGGCCAGCGCGGAGGCTGTTTGCTGTTGGGCTTCTGCGGTTACTTCCAAAGCGCACCGGCCCGCCGGGGTGTGCAGTGCGCAATAGCTCCAACATTCGTGATCTGTCTGAAATGGACACACTTTCATTTTTAGTTCTCCTGTTCTCTGTAAAGGGTTGGGGTTGCTGTTGTTGGAAAGAAGCGCGGTTTTACCGCTTCTTTTCTGCAACAGTGCTTTTTACCAACTTTTCTAATTATGGAAATACGGTAATTAGCTATATATAAGGCTGATTTCCATTTCCATAATTTATTTTGACGATATAACGCTATATTTTTTGGCGTTCAAAAATAGGCGATTTCCCTAATTTAGTCGTAATTGTGGAAATACGGAAAATAGGTAAACTTACCTTATTTCTGTATTCAATATAACGATAATGCGTTGAAAATGAAAACTGCTTTGGGAATTGCGGAAATAAGGGAAATCAGGCAGCTTCCTTTCTTCCTCTTTTTTCAATGCGCGGTTTCAATTCGAGATCGTTCAAATATCCGCGTACAGTCTTTTCATTTTTGCCCAGCACCTCGGCCAGTTCTTTGACCGTGGGCGGTTCCCCGTGTTCCTCGCTCCATGCCTCGAACTCTTTTGAACAGAGTTCCTTTGCGCTTTCCTTGGCTGCTGTCTGCTGGTCTGCGCGGGTGTTGCCGCCTGCGCTAGATGCGCTCCGGGGCTTCCAGCCTGCATACTCGCTGGAACTTTCGACATGATGCAGCGGATATTGGAAAGACACGATAAACGGCGGCAGTGGTGCAAACTCGCGCAGAGTGGTTTCCACTTTCCAGATTGTTTTCTTGCTGGCCTCTGCTGCTGTTGGCTCTTTTCCGCCGGGGAAAAGCTGGGTCAGGTCAAGCAGTGCATCAACGTCACGGGCAAACACACCGGAACCGCTGGCCCTGTCCATGCTGCTTTTACCGCCCTGCGCACCCTTGCTGTGGTGGTGAACGTATACGACACTGGCACCGGTTTCGGCCATACGGTCAACAGCTTTGCAAAAATTGGCGGTGCTTTCCTGATCGTTTTCGGAACCCTCGAACAGCTTATAAATGGGGTCAAGGATAATCAGCGTATACTTTTTATCAAGCTGTTCGATAGCAGCGGCCAGCTGGTCAGCTGTTACCTGTTCGCCTCGCAGATTCCATACATCAAGGTTGCTGGTGGTGCTGGGGTCAAAATTGCTGCGGATTCCGTTTTCGGACTTGTTAAGGGCTTCATATACTTTGCTGAACCGATTCCAACAACTGCTGTCTGAGAGTTCCATGTTGACATACAAAACAGGGCCTTTTTTGCAGGGGTTGTTTAACCATAGCTTCCCATGCGCTACGGCAATCGCCAGTTCTTCAACCAAAAAAGATTTACCGGCTTTTGAGGAGCTGGCAATCATCATTTTGTGCCCCTGCCTCAGCATACCGGGAATTAGGACGGGTGCCAGAGGCGGGATGTTTTTACACACGTTCTTGAATGAAACCGGGGCAGGAAGCGCAATTGTTGAAATACTGCCGTCACGGTTGGAAAATTTGATTTCAATTTCTTGCGGCTCCGGCTGCAACGGCTCGTTTCCCGTGGATACTTCTTTCAAAAGATCATCAATATCATATTTCGGTTTCTGCTTTTCCATTGATTTTTTACCCTCCATCGTGTATAATAGAGGTAACAAAAGGGTTGTTCCTCTATCGTTTCTGTCGCTTCCGGTTATGCCGCCGGGGGCGATTTTTGTTTATATAAAAAGGCTAGCCGAACAGGGAAAACCCATTCAGCTAGCCCTTTGGCCTGTTTGATCGTGCCTTTGTCTCGATCATTTTATTCTGTTTTCCCGGCGGGTTCCTTAGTCAAAATCCAGATCTTTAACCCGGATATGAAGCAGGCTGCAAATGGTCAGCAGCTCTTGAACCTTAAAATCTGTGTTGCCGTTCAGACGGGCGGACAGTGTTTTGTAGTCCATGCCGGACGCTTTTGCAAGCTGGGTTCTGCTAATACCCCGCTCCCGCATTCGGTCTTTAAGTTCATCGTAGTACATTGTAAGCCCTCCTGTTACGCAGGAATTGCGCTGGTATCCGGCTTAGAAAGCTGTTCGCGGAATGCTTCAACGTTGATATAATAAACCTTGTTGGAATAGAAGCCCGGCACGCGGCCCTCTTTCACAAGGCGGTACAGGGTAGCGCGGGGAATGCCCTCACTCTTTGCGGTTGCTTTAATGGTCTGAAACATGGTTTGACCTCCTTTGAATAGGTATTATCGGAACTGCTTTGCTCCGTTCACTTCTTGACACAAGTATACCATAGTCAAAAGGTTTGTCAAACTTAAAAATGACGTAGATACGTTTGTAAACAACTCGTTTTCACAATAAAATTTCGGAATATCCGAACATTTTTAATTGTGCATTATGCTAAAATCAGGCGTTGCATAGCTTCTGCGGTGCTGTGCTTGGTTTCCTCAGTGATGCCAGTATAAAAGCTGGCTGTTGTGGAAAAATCGGCATGACCTAACATTTCTTGCACATCTTTCAGGTTGGCACCGGATTCAAGGGCCAGCGTTGCCGCTGTGTGCCTCAGATCGTGCGGTGATACCTTGGGCAGATGGTGCTTTACTTCAAAATCATGCACCCATGCTGTCACAGTCGTTGGATATAGTGGCCGGTACGGGTCAGCGACATTGCTAAACAGATATGCGGACGGCATGAGCAAGCCATACTGTGCCGCCTGTTCTGCTTTCCAGCTTTGCAGCAGTTCCACGATATAGGGCGGCAGGGCAACCGCGCGGACACTCCCGGCAGTTTTGGGCTTTCCAACGTGGATGTGATCGGGACTTTTCGTGTCCCTTGTCACATTGCGGACAACCTGCAACGTTTGGCCGGTCAAGTCAATATCTGCCCATTGCAGGCCCACGACCTCACCACGGCGCAAACCGGTGAAGATCATTAAGTTTACCATAGTACGATAGAAAGCCGGTTCTGCTTTCAGGCACTCCAAATAGTGCTGCACCTGTTCCGGGCTGAGAAAATCTTTTCCGGTTTCCAGCTTGTGCCGTTCCTTGTGGGGTATCTGAGAACTCGGCAGTTTGTCCAGAGGATTCACCGCCAAATAGTTCATCTGGTACGCATACCTTAAAATATTGCGCAGGGTGTTGAAGCGGTGAAACTGGCTTGTGCCGCTCAGAGGTTCCGTGCGCAGGGCATTGATATACCGCTTGACAACCTCGGTTGTGATGTTCTCCAACTTCATTTCGCCAAAGTACAAAATTAACCGTGCTGCATGGTATTCGTTATTTGCTACGGTGCTGGGCGTGTGCGTGCCGTCCCGGATGTGATCGGGCAACCAATGCTCATTGACGAACTGGGCAAAGGTTAGCTTCTTTGCTCTGGACTCGCTTGCGGCACTCTGGCGGGCTTCTTCCAGATTCTTGAGGTACAGTGTATAATCTGCACACTCGGCCTCTGAAAGCTCCCCAGAAGCGCACAGGGCCGCGTATTCGTCGTACTGCTTGCGCTCTGCATCCATCCATTGCTCTAGCTGCTTCTTTGCAGCTGCGCGGGCCTTTGCTGGGGTCAATGCCGGGTCAAGTTTGGCTGTCTTGCTTCGGTAGATATACCGCCCAGAAGTGCCCAGAGTGATTTTTGCTTGCAGGCTAATAAGCTGGCCCGCTTTTCCAAATCGTTCAGAAATACCCTTGTTTGTGCTATCGAGTTTTGACATTCCTGCCGCCTCCTGTTCTGCGTTCTTTTGTCTGATTTCATTGTAGCAGGGAGGGGCTAGAAAGGCTATTGACGAACCGCCAAAGTTCCAAAAAAGTTCCAAAAACGGGGCTAAAAGTACATGAACACATCTGAACGGAAATGAAAGCAAAAAACGAAAATATTGCGGTGTATCGTCTTGTTATATTGACGGTGATGCACGCAACTAAATGTTGCCGAACACAAAAAACATAGTTCGGGACGAAGAGGCCGTGGGTTCAAATCCCGCTGCTCCGACCATGACGGATATTCTTACAGCATCTAAGATGTTGCAGAATGTCCGTCTTTTTTGTTTGCTAAATAGCGATATCGCAAGGGGCGTAGTTCACAACTACGCCTTTTCTTGTATTCACCGACACATCAGGTGTCGGCAAAGGAAGCGCGCTTGGAATCTCGATGGTGCCCACACAGTTGTAGTGAATGCGGAGCCGCTGCTCCCATACACCGTTGACCT
>CAVKKE010000049.1:0-17875 GCA_963656875.1 Barnesiella intestinihominis
GGCCCCATGCACATGGGCAACGCCCGCGGCGGCGCTCTGGGCGACTGCCTGGCCGCTGTGCTGGACTGGTCCGGCTACGATGTGACCCGTGAGTTCTATATCAATGACGCAGGCAACCAGATCCAGAAGTTCGGCAAGAGTCTGGCTGTGCGCTATCTGCAGAAGTATTGCGGTGAGGAAGCTTACCCCCTGCCCGCCGAGTGCTATCAGGGCGGCGACATCAAGGTTCTGGCTGGTGAGTTCGCAGACATCAACGGCGACAAGTACGTTGCAGCCTGCAAGGGCCTGAGCGAGGAAGCCCTGTTCGAGAGCGAAGCATTTGCTCAGTTGAAGGACGCTCTGGTGGCCTACGCTCTGCCCAAGAACATCGCTGCTCTGAAGCGCGACCTGGGCAAGTACCGCATCGATTACGATGTGTGGTTCCACGAGAGCACCCTGCACGAGTCCGGCGCGGTCATGGCCGTGGTGGATAAGTTGCTGGAACTGGGCGCATGCTATAAGGCAGAGGACGGTGCCATCATGTACCGCAGCGCTCAGTACGCAGCAAAGTATGGCACCGTCAACAAGAAAAAGACCGAGGACGGCACCGAAGAGGAAGCCAAGGACGAAGTTCTGGTGCGTGCCAACGGCATCCCCACTTACTTTGCCGCCGATATCGCCTATCACTACAACAAGCTGGCTACCCGCGGCTTTGCCAAGGCCATCGACGTCTGGGGCGCTGACCATCACGGCCATGTGGCCCGCATGAAGGGCGCCATGGACGCCATCGGCCTGCACGGCGAAGATCTGGATGTCGTGCTGATGCAGATGGTCAACCTGATGCGCGACGGCCAGCCCGTGCGTATGTCCAAGCGCACCGGCAATGCCATCACCCTGACTGACCTGCTGGAAGAGGTGCCCATCGACAGTGCACGCTTCCTGTTCAACATGCACGACGCAGGCAGCGGCATCGACTTTGACCTCGATCAGGCCGTCAAGACCGACAACGACAACCCGGTGTATTACGTCCAGTACGCTCATGCCCGCATCTGCTCCATCCTGAAGAAGATGGAGAGCGAGGGCGTGGAGTTTGCCGGTGCTGAGAAGGTGGACGCAACCCTGCTGACCGAGCCTTCCGAAATGGATCTGATCCGTATGCTGGCCGCATTCCCGCAGGAGATCGTCATGGCAGCTGAGAAGTACGACCCCAGCCGCATCAACCGTTTCGTCATTGATCTGGCCAGTGCCTTCCACCGCTTCTACGGCAACTGCCGCATTCAGGGCGCAGACCCCGCTGTGCAGCAGGCCCGTCTGGCTCTGTGCATCGGCGTGAAGAATGTCATCTTCAATGTGCTGACCATGTTCAAGATCAATGTGCCGGAGAAGATGTAACATAAAAAGGCTTCCCCCTCGGGGGAAGCTGTCACCACAGGTGACTGATGAGGGGCAGCTGTGTCCAGATGTCGGTTTTTAAAAACGGAATCGAAAGATGACTACCCCTCATCCGTCTCGTCACAAGCTCCTCGGCACCTTCCCCCAAGGGGGAAGGCTATGCCGGGGAGCCTTTTTAAGTCAATCAGATTTGAGGAAAACTATGGAACCTTTGAAAATCGGCAATATCGTTCTGCCGCACCGGGCGGTGTTCGGCCCCATGGCAGGCTTTACGGATGCGCCCTGCCGCCGCCTGATGGCCCAGCATGGCGCGGGCTTCACGGTCAGCGAAATGGTGTCCAGCCGGGCGCTGGTCTACGGTGACCACAAGACAGTCAGCCTGCTCAAGGCTGAGCCCAACGGGGCCCCTTACGGCGTGCAGATCTTCGGCGAAGTGCCCGAGATTATGGGCGAAGCCACCGCCGCCATCGAGCAGTATGAGTTCGACTTTGTGGACATCAACATGGGCTGCCCGGCCCCCAAGATCGTCTCCGGCGGCGCGGGCAGCAAGCTGATGCTGGACCCTGACCGCTGCGGCCGCATCGTAGAGCAGGTGGTTTCCCACACAAAACGGCCTGTCACCGTCAAAATGCGCAAAGGCTGGGACGCCGACCATATCACCGCCGTAGAGTGTGCCAAGGCCTGCGAACAGGCGGGCGCAGCTCTCATTGCAGTGCACGCCCGCACCCGGGAGCAGATGTATACTCCGGGCATCGACCCGGAGATCATCGCCCGGGTGAAGGATGCCGTGAAGGTGCCCGTGCTGGGCAATGGCGACATCTACGCGGCGGAAGATGCGGTGAAGATGATGCAGGACACCGGCTGTGACGGCGTGATGATCGCCCGGGCGGCGCTGGGGGACCCGTGGCTCTTCGAGCGGGTCAATGCTGCTATCGAAGGCCTGCCCGTCCCGAAAGAACCCAACTTACAGGCCCGCATGAACGCGCTGCGCCGTCAGGTGGAAGAAATGGTGGAGCAGAAAGGCGAATTCGTCGCCATGCCGCAGGCTCGCGCCCAGACCATGCACTATATGAAGGGGCTGAAAGGCGCGGCCAGCCTGCGCCGCTACTGCTGCACCCTGACCCATCTCGAAGATCTGGACGAGCTGATCGACGCAGTGTTCGAAGAACAGCGCAAAGCCGGCCTTGATCCGGACGATGTGCGGGAAGTGCCGTTTCCTTAAGAGAGGCGGCTTGGCCAGTGTGCTGGCAGCTTTCTCCTCAGACACGAATCGGGCCATTCCATCGCCCGCCCTATTGCCTACGGCAACAAGGTCCCACCCCAGCGGACGGTCTTCGGAGAAACTGCCAGCCCGCTGGCCGGGTCAACCATTCTGTGCTGTCAGTTCATCCAGATTCTGGGTGTAGCAGGGCAGGCAGTGAGCCATGAACCAGTCGGCCTCCGGGCAGTGCATCGCTTCCAGCGCTGCTTTCTGCTGGGCGAGGGCCGCATCGAATTCGTGGTTGCCGCTGCGCTGCTCTTCCATGCACTTGATGAGGGCACTGAGCCGGTCGGCGGCTTTCAGCAGGCGCTTTTCCTCGGCGGTCAGCAGATCGCCGGAGATGAAGGGAAAGATCTCCTCGCTCAGTTCCTCCGGCAGGAGGCCGGTCATGCTGCACACGCTCTCCCGCTCCAAAGCTCTGTAGGCGTCCCGCAGGGCGCTGTTCCGGTACTTGACCGGTGTGGGCATGTCGCCGGTGATGATCTCCGGGGCGTCGTGGTACAGCGCTGCCACCGCTACGGTCTTGGGACGGCAGGGCGTGCCGGTATAACGCCGCGCGATCAGGCAAAGCATGTGGGCCAGAAGTGCGGTGTCACAGGTGTGTTCACTGAGGGATTCGGCCCGGGTGGAGTGCATCAGACTCCAGCGGGTGATGTATTTCATGCGGGCCAGCAGGGCACTGAATGGATAGAGCATGGGCTTTTTCCTCCTTTTCTTCACCATACCTGCCCGGAGGGAAGTTGTCAAGCTCTTTTTTCTGCCCGGTGTCCGTGCTATACTATATAGAAAAGTAAACCTTCTGCCCCGTTGGCAGAGAAAAGAGGAACCCATGGAATGGACTGGTACTGTCCGGCAGCCGCAGCTGCTGGGACAAAAGAAAGATAAGTTCTGGCTCACGGTGGGGCTGTGCGCGCTCACGGCAGCGCTGTTCTTTTTGCCGTTTTATATCATCGACGGCGGATTCTTCCACTATGCCGGTGATTTCAACAGCCAGCAGATCAGTTTTTACCGCTATATGAATGGTTTCATCAAGGGCAGCGGCTATCCGGACAGTGCGTTCACCTCGGTGCACAACACTTTTTCCTGGGCCACTGACCTTGGCAGCGGCGTCATGAACGCGTACTCGTTCTACCTGTACGGCTCGCCGTTTTTCTGGTTCTCTCTGATCTTCCCGCAGAAATGGCTGCCCTACCTGATGGTGCCATTGCTCGTCCTCAAGTTTGCTGTGGCGGGCGGCGGCGCATATCTCTATCTGCGCCGCTACGTCAAAAACATCGACTATGCGGTGCTGGGTGCCTGCCTATATACCTTCTCCGGCTTCACAGTATACAACGTCTTCTTCAACCACTTTGTGGATGTGGTGGCGCTGTTCCCCTATCTGCTGTGGGCACTGGACGAGGCCCTTTATGAAAAGCGCCACGGCCTTTTTGCCTTCTGGGTGGCGGTGAACCTGTTCAATAACTATTTCTTCTTCATCGGGCAGGTGGTGTTCCTCGTCATCTACTTTATCTGCAAGCTCAGCACGAAGGACCTCCGCCTGACGGCGAAAAAGTTCGGTCTGCTGGCCTTCGAAAGCCTGCTGGGCGTGGCCATGGGCAGCCTGCTGCTGGTGCCGGCGGTGCTGTCTCTTCTGCAGAACCCGCGCACCATCGACCTTTCTTCTGGCTGGGGCTTCTTGACCTACAGCAAGGTGCAGCAGTATTTGGCAATTCTGGTCAGCTGGATCATGCCGCCGGATTCGCCTTACCTCACCTCCATCTGGTCGGAGGGCGTCATCAAGTGGACCAGCATGTCCGCCTACCTGCCCCTGTGCAGCCTGGCCGGTGCGGTGGCTTATTGGCGCGCCCGCCGCGGCGACAGCAAAAAGCGCATTGTGGGCACCTGCGCCATCTTTGCACTGGTGCCCATCCTGAACAGCGCCTTTTACGCCCTCAATTCCAGCTATTACGCCCGCTGGTACTATATGCCGGTGCTGATCCTTGCGGCCATGACTGTCAACGCACTGGAAGACCACAACACCGATCTGGAAGAGCCTGCCCGGGGCATCAGCTGGCTGATGATCGCCACGGTGGCGTTTGCGATCGTGCCCGTGCAGGACAGCGAAACCGGAAGCTGGTCTTTCGGCGTGCTGAAAAATCCGGGCCAATACTGCGCGGTGCTGGGCTTCGGCCTGCTGGGCCTGATCCTCTACAGCTTCATCTGCCGCAGGTGGCGGGCGGACAGCCGCTTTGCCCAGCGCATGACGGCGGCGGTGCTGGCCTTTGCGTTCCTGTTCAGCGTGGTGCACATCGGCATCGGCAAGTTCGGTCAGTGGTACACCGACAGCGACCTTGTGGAGCAGGACACCAATGCAGTGAAGCTGAAAGCAGACCTGCCCGAAGGGGACTACCGTGTGGACACCTATGAGATCCATGACAACATTGGCATGTGGCTGGACAAGAGCTGCCTGCAGTATTTCGGCAGCACCGCGGCACCCAGCATCCTGAGCTTCTACCCGGCACTGGGCGTGAAGCGCGATGTGCGCAGCGAGCCGGAACTCTCCAATTATGCACTGCGGGGTCTGCTGAGCGTGGAGTATCTAATCACTACGCCGGAAAAGCAGGGTGCCTTTGAAGCGGAAGCCGACGACGGCTGGTCTTATGCTTTTGCCAAGGACGGTTATGTGCTTTACCGCAACGAAAACTATGTGCCCATGGGCTTCACCTATAACTATTACCTCACCGAGAGTGAGTATGAGGAAACGGTCAAGACGACACGCTCCAACCTGCTGATGCGGGCACTGGTGCTCTCCGACGAGGATGCTGAGACCTACAGCAAATATCTGACCCACCTGCCGGAGGATAAGCTCAACGACCTCTACTACGAGAGATATGTGGACGACTGCAATGACCGCCGCGCCACTGCTGCCAGTGTGTTTGAGATGAACAATTCCGGCTTCCACGCCGAGATCACACTGGGCAGAGAGAATCTTGTGTTCTTCTCGGTGCCCTATGACGACGGTTTCACGGCTTATGTCAACGGTGAAGAAACGGATATCGTTGAGGTGGACGAGGGCCTGATGGCAGTGCTCTGCCCGGCGGGGGAGAACAGCATCGACTTTGTGTATGAGCCCGACGGCATCCAGCTGAGCCGCCCGCTGACCCTCGCGGCCATCCCGGTGTGGCTGGTGTATACGGCATATTTTGTCTGGCGCAAGCGCCGGAAGAATGACTTTGCACCGGAGAAAAAATAAAAATTTGAAATTGCCTCTTGACTTTATGCAGATAAAGTGTATAATGCAATCAAACCGATGAGGCGGAAGAGAACCTGCACAGCGCATCTGCAGTGAGCCTGGATAGTGAAAACAGGCGGTAAGCGGGGCAGAGATTCGTGGGCCGCCGAGGGCCGGGCAAACAGGAATTTTCCTCAGTAGCTTGGGACGGAAGCCTCCGTTACAGGGCAGGGGAGTGTTGGCTCTCCGTGAGAGGCTCTGCGTTTGAAAGCAGGGCAAGCAAGGTGGCACCGCAGAATCGAAATTTTACCGATCCTGTCCTTGTGGATGAACACACAGGGACGGGGTCGTTTTTATTTGTAAGACCCGTCCCGCAAAGGGAGCGGGTCTTTTACTTTTGCCGCCCGCTCCGGGAAAGGAGTTTACTATTATGAAAAACGTTACCATGATCTCCCGCCGCAGCTTCCTGAAGGCCGCTATGGCTGTTTCCGCTGTCTCCGCACTGGCTCTGACCGGCTGCGGCGGCTCTGCTTCCAGCACTGCTGCTGCATCTTCCACCGCGTCTTCCGCCGCTGCTTCTTCCACTGCAGCCGAGGCTGGCCAGACCTTCAAGGTGGGCATCGTCAACTACGTCGATCACGCTTCCCTGAACCAGATCGTTGCCTCTGTCGAGAGCCGTCTGGATGAGATCGGCAAGGAAAAGGGCGTCACCTTCGACTACGCCGACTACTACGCAAACGCACAGGCGGACCAGTCCAACCTGAACCAGATCGGCGCTGACCTCGTGGGTGACGGCGTGGACGTGATCGTGGCTGTGGCCACCCCCACCGCCGCAACCATGCTGGCTGCTGTGGAGGACACTGATATCCCGGTCGTCTACTCCGCTGTCACTGACCCCGCTGCCGCTGGCTTTGACGGGGAAGAGAACATCACCGGCACCTCCGACGCCCTGAACACCGACGCCATCATGAACCTGATCACTGCCGTCAACCCGGACATCGACACCATCGGTCTGCTGTACGACCTGAGCCAGGATTCCTCCACCCAGGCCATTGCAGACGCAAAAGCTTTCTGTGACGCCAACGGCATCAAGTACATTGAGAAGAACGGCACCACCACCGCCGAAGTCCAGATGGCTGCTGAGGCTCTGATCGCTGCCGGTGTCAAGGCTGTGTTCACCCCCACCGACAACACCGTCATGACCGCTGAGCTGTCTATCTACGAGACCTTCACCGAGGCCGGTGTCCAGCACTACACCGGTGCTGACAGCTTTGCTTTGAACGGTGCGTTCGTGGGCTACGGAGTCGATTACGTCCAGCTGGGCGAAGCCACTGCTGACATGGTGGCTGAGATCCTCTGCGACGGCAAGACCACCGCAGACCTGCCTTACCAGACCTTTGACAACGGCATCGTCACCATCAACACCGAGACCTGCGAAGCTCTGGGCCTTGACCTCGACACCGTGAAGGAAGCCTTCAAGCCCTACTGCACCGAGATCGTGGAAGTGACCACCGCAGAGAACTTCTCTTAAAGATGATCTGAATTGAAAAGGTGCCTCGCCCTCTCAGCCATTGCTTCGCAATGTCAGCTCTCCCAAAGGGAGAGCCTTTGGCAGAACTGGAAACTTTGCCGTACTGCCAAGGCCTCCCACTTTGGGGGAGGTGGCACGGCGTTAGCCGTGACGGAGAGGGCGAGCCCGTGTAAAAATAACCTGATTTCAAAGGAGCACACACCATGCTGGCGAGTATCTTTTCGCTCAACGTACTGCAGACGGCGCTGGAACTGGGCTGTATCTATGCCCTCGTGGCGCTGGCGCTGTTCCTGAGCTATTCCATCCTGAACATTGCGGACCTGTCCACGGACGGCTGCTTCACCCTGGGCTGTGCCGTGGCCTGCCAGGTGGCCCTGACCGGCCACCCCATTCTGGCCCTGTTCGCGTCCATGGCGGCAGGCGTGTGCTCCGGTTTCGTTACTGCATTTCTGCAGACCCGCCTTGGCGTGGAAAGCATCATGGCCGGCATCATCGTCAACACCGGTCTTTATACCATCAATCTGGCGGTGATGGGCTTTTCGTCCACCATGTCGCTGGTCAAGACTGACACCATTTTCTCGCTGGCAAAAGGCCCGCTGAGCTTCCTCGGCGGCTGGTATAAGCTGGTAATTGCACTGGTCATCATCGTGATCGCGGGTGCAGCGATGCTGGGCTTCCTCGGCACCCGTCTGGGCCTGTCTATCCGCGCCACCGGCGATAATGCCGCAATGGTGCGTGCTTCCAGCATCAACCCGGCTTTCACCATCACGGTGGGTCTGTGCGTGTCCGGTGCTCTGTGCGCATTGTCCGGCGGTCTGCTGGCCCAGTATCAGAAGAGCTGCGACATCAATGTGGGCACCGGCATGGTGACCATTGCACTGGCTTCCCTCATCATTGGTGAGACCCTGCTTGGCAAGCGAACCATGCTGCGCCGCATCATCGGTGTGGTGTTCGGCAGCTGCCTGTACCGCTTCATCGTGGCTGTGGCCCTGCGCTTCAATGTGCCTGCCGCTGCCATGAAGCTGGTGTCCGCCATCATCGTGGCCATTGCCATTTCGATGCCTGCCATCAAGGAAAAAGTTGCTTTTGAGCAGCGCAAGCGCGGAGCCCGCAGCCGCCGTGTGACCACCGGCAAGGAGGGAAAGTAAGATGGAAATGCTTCAGCTGAACGATCTGCACAAGACCTTCAACCCCGGCACAGTCAACGAAAAAGTGGCTCTGAACGGGGTCAGCCTGCACATGGAAGCAGGCGACTTCGCCACCATCGTTGGCTCCAACGGTGCGGGCAAATCCACCCTGTTCAACGCCATCACCGGTGGCTTCATCGCCGACGAGGGCAGCATTCTGCTGGGTGGGCAGGACATCACCTTTGAGCCGGAGCACCAGCGCAGCAAGGTCATAGGCCACCTGTTTCAGGATCCGCTGAAGGGCACCGCCCCCAACATGACCATTGAAGAGAACCTCGCGCTGGCCTACCTGCGTGCAGGCACCGCACCCCACGCCATCTTCTCCCGCATCTCCCGCAAGGACAAAGAGGTGTTCCGCGAGAAGCTGGCCCTGCTGGATATGGGGCTGGAAGACCGCATGAAGCAGCCTGTGGGCCTGCTGTCCGGCGGCCAGCGTCAGGCACTGACCCTGCTCATGGCGACGCTGGTCACGCCGAAGCTGCTGCTTCTGGACGAGCACACCGCCGCTCTTGACCCCGCCACCGCCGAAAAAGTGCTGGAGCTGACCAAGAGCATCGTGGCCAAAAAGAAAATCACCTGCCTGATGGTCACCCACAATATGCATCAGGCCCTTGAGCTGGGCAACCGCACCCTGATGATGGACTCCGGCCGCATCGTCTTTGACGTGAAGGGTGAGGAGCGCAGCAAGATGACTGTGGACGATCTGCTGGAAAAGTTCCGCGAGAACGCCGGCAAGACGCTGGATAACGACCGCATCCTGCTGAGTAAAGTAGAACAGTAAGGAAAACAGAAAGGCTCATATCCGCACGGATCGTGCAGGGTATGAGCCTTATTTTGTTGGAGGTTACCCCAAACCATAAAGAAGGACTGTTTTCATGGTTTAGGTTTCCTCCTGTTTTTTACGGTGCAAAGAATCCGCCGCAAAACAAGCCAGCGACAAAATGACAGTGA
Source organism: Barnesiella intestinihominis (assembly GCA_963656875.1). Classification (GTDB taxonomy): domain Bacteria; phylum Bacillota; class Clostridia; order Oscillospirales; family Ruminococcaceae; genus Faecalibacterium. The sequence goes on from CAVKKE010000049.1 coordinate 9,513, forward strand.
TGCAGCTGTTGAACACCGTGGAGGTCAGCCCGATCTGCATCTGCGGCAGAAAATGAGCGGCAAGACCGGTGATGGCGACCGGCACCGGCAGGATCACCAGCATGGCAAAGGCCAGAGCACGCCAGAGACGGGCGCGGAACTTGCAGAAAATTTTGTAAATGACCCAGACGGCAAGGATGCAGACCAGCGCAATGCAGCTTCCCAATGTAAAAATAACGGCATTTTTCAAAAGCAGGGCCAGCACCGCCAAAAGGGGAAAGGGCACGATGCTTAGGATCAGCAGGGTCTTGAAAATCACCTTTTCTTTTGCGGTCAGCACGGGCAGCAGCACAAGCCATGCAGCGGCCATTGCGGCAATGGCGATGAGCGACCACGACAAATGTTCTGACGTGAAATAGTCGTAGACCAGACACACAAAAACTGCAATCAACTCCGAGACGGAAAGAGCTGTCAGCAGATGGCGCTTTGCCTTTTCGGTCAGGCGAAAAGGCTTTTTCTGTACCTGCGGTTTTTCCGGGGTGGTCATTTCGTCTTTGATCAGGTAATCTGCCGACACATGAAAAAGCTCACTGAGCCGGGCAATGAAATCCAGATCGGGCATAGAGCGGTTCAGATCCCACTTGGAGACGGTCTGCCGCGTGACAGCCAGTTTTTCAGCAAGTGCTTCCTGTGAAAGGCCGTTCTGCTTTCGCAGGGTCTGTATTTTTTCTCCGAGGGTCATATCTTCCTTCTGTTGGTTGAGTGTTAAGAAAAGTATAACAGGCAAAGCGGCCGGAGTCTACCGATCCAGGCAGGAAAAGGCGCAACGTATCGTTGCGAAAGGTTTTTTATCTCCCAAACAGCAAAAATCCCCTCTGTGCGTCCGCACAGAGGGGATTTTTAACGAAAGAAATTACTGAACGTACTCGACAGTGTACTCGAAGCCGTACTCTTCCTGCAGCTTCTTGACCTCGGGCTCGCAGTCCTCGATGAAGGTGGGGGCGTAGACAGAAGCGCCGTTGTGGGCCTTCTTGTAGTCCTCCACGATCTGCTGCAGCTTTGCCCAGCCCTCGTTGGCCTTGTTCTGGTCGATGCTGTCGGGGAAGTTGATGATGAACTCGCGGTGCTTCGGAATGCGTGCTTTCATGGTGAAATCTCCTTTATAACAGTTTGGATTTTGATTGTTAATTTATACAGAAGCACGGGCATAAACCTGTGCAACTTGCGAAAAATGGTTTACAGCTCGTACACCCGACGGGCGTTTTCGGCTGTGGTGCGGAACACCTCTTCGGCAGAGATGCCCTTGAGCTGGGCAATATATTCGCCCACATAGCGGACGAGGGAACTGTCACAGCGGGTGCCGCGCACGGGTTCCGGCGCCATATAGGGGCAGTCGGTTTCAAGAACGATGCTCTCCAGCGGAAGAGCGGCAATGGCCTTTGCGGCCCGCTTGGCCCCCTTAAAGGTGCAGGCCCCGCCGAAACCGATAAACAGCCCTTGCTTTGCCAGCCATACGGCGTCATCTGCACTGCCGGAATAGCAGTGCACGATGCCCTTCGGCTGATATTTTTTCAGCAGGGCATACACATCGGCATGGGCGTTGCGGTCGTGCACGATGATGGGTTTGTCCAGTTCCAGCGCCAGCCGGATATGTGCTTCGAACATGGCCTGCTGAGCATCCTTGGGCACGGGCCAGTGATAGTCCAGGCCGCATTCGCCCACGGCCACAACCTTGGGGTCGTCGTAGTACGGGGCCAGAGCACGCATCTCTGCGGCCCAGTCGCCGCCATAGACCGAAACGGTAGGGGCGGGGCCGTCCTCGCCACAGTCCTCCGGGGCCAGCAGGCTTTCCGGGTGGATGCCAATGGCGGCAGCCACCCACGGGTAGCGGTGCGCCAGCTCCATCACCCGGGGGGCGTCCCCGGAATGGGTGGCCTGTTCGCACACGCCTACCACGCCTTTTCCGGGCAGGCTGTCCAGCAGGGCATAGCGGTCGGCGTCAAAGGCGCGGGCACTGTAGTGGGCGTGGGTGTCAAAAATCGGGCCGGTCATTTGTTCTCCTTTTTGGCAGGGGCCTTGTTCACCAGCCAGATGCCCACGCAGACGAACACCAGCGCGGCCAGGTACTGCCAGCGGAACAGCGGTTCGCCGTTGAGCACAGCGCTGAGCAGCACGTTGACCACCGGGTTCACAAAGCCGAAAATGGCGATGCGGCTGACAGGGTTGTTCTTCATCAGCAGGGCCCACAGCACATAACCTGCGCCGCAGATGAAGGCCAGATACAGCATGACCACCACGCCCAGTGCGCTCTGCACATGGAGCCTGCCGCCCATGACGGTGCCCAGCACAAACAGTGCCACACCGCCCACGAACAGGTTGATGAAGCAGACGGCAAAGCTGTCTGCCTTTTTGGTCACGGACTTGTTCCACGGGCCGGAGAGGGTGAAGATGATAGTAGCCGCCATCATACAGAACACACCCCAGCCGCTGCCGCTGCCATGGTTGCCAATCGTGCCGATGAGCACACCGGCGAAACCGACGGCACAGCCCAGCGTCTTGGCGGGAGTCATGCGGTCTGCATTGCCGTAGATGAAGTGGGCGAAGATAACGCCCAGAAAGCTCTGGGTGCTGTTCAGGATGCCGCCGAACGCGCCAGTGAGCATGGCGACGGCGATGTAGTAGAAAGCGTACTGGGTCGTGGTCTGCCACAGGCCCAGCGCACAGCACTCCGCCGCCACCTTGCCGCGAGGGAGCTTGGGCAGGCGGTTCTGCAGCAGGGCACTGCCCAGCAGGACCAGAAAGCTGCCCAGCGTGAACCGCACGCCTGCAAAGCAGAAAATGGACGCTGTGTTGCTGGAATCAATGGAGAACAGCCGGTAGCCCATCTTGATGAAGGGGAAGGCCGAACCCCACAACACATTGCAGAAGATCGCCAGCAGCACGGCGAACACCGGCGTGCTGAAAATTTTGTCCAGCCTTTCGGAGCGGGAAAGGGTCGTGTTGTTGTTTTCCATGGCTTAGTGGATGCGGCTGCCCACGGGGGTGTCGTCGCCGTAGAAGGCGATGGAGCAGCCGCCGTCAGCGGTGTCAGCGGCGAAGATCATGCCCTCGCTGACGTACTTGCCCTTCATCATCGGGCGGGGTGCCAGGTTGCACACGATGCCGATCTTCTTGCCGATCAGGTCTTCGGGCTTGAACCACTTTGCGATGCCGGACAGGATGCAGCGCTCACGCTCGCCGTCAAACACGGTCAGGTGCAGCAGCTTTTTGCTCTCCTTCAGGTTCTCGCAGGCGCGAACTTCGCCGACGCGCAGCTCCACCTTGCAGAAGGTGTCGAAGTCGATCTCTTCCTCGTGGGTGAAATCAACGCTGCTCTTCTCAGCAGCGGGAGCGGCCTTCTTTTCGGCTTCTGCCTTGACCTTGTTGGCAGCTTCGGCAGCGGCCTTGCGCTTCTCGTCCTCTTCCTTCAGGTGGGCGATCTCCTTGGCCACGTCGATGCGGGGGAACAGAGCGTCGCCCTTGTGGACGGTGTAGGTTTCCTGTGCGCCGTAGGTGGTCTTGGTCAGGTCCAGAGCGGAAGCGTCCAGACCCAGCTGATCCATCATCTTGGGTGCGGTGGTGGGCAGGTAAGCGTTCAGCAGGATGCCGCACACGCGCAAAGCCTCGCACAGGTGGTACAGCACGCTCTCAAGACGCTGCTTGTTGGCTTCGTCCTTGGCCAGAGCCCAGGGAGCAGTTTCGTCGATATACTTGTTGGCACGCTGGATGACGGCGAAGATCTCCATCAAAGCCTGCGGGATGGTCAGGTTGTCCATGTCGGCGGTGACCTTGCCGGTCAGCTCGTTGACCATGGTTTCAAGCTCAGCGTCAATGGCTTCGGTGCCGGTCGCATTGTGCACGGTGCCGCCGAAGTACTTCTCGCACATGGCGACGGTGCGGCTGAGCAGGTTGCCCAGGTCGTTGGCCAGATCGCTGTTGATGCGGGTGATCAGGGCTTCGTTGGTGAACATGCCGTCGTTGCCGAAGGGAATCTCACGCAGCAGGAAGTAGCGGATAGCGTCCACGCCGTAGCGGTCGCACAGGATGACGGGATCGACCACATTGCCCACAGACTTGGACATCTTGCCACCGTTCATCAGCAGCCAGCCATGGCCGAACACGCGCTTGGGCAGGGGCAGATCCAGAGCCATCAGCATTGCGGGCCACAGAATGGTGTGGAAACGCAGGATCTCTTTGCCCACCATGTGCAGGTCGGCAGGCCAGAACTTGTCGTAATCGTGGTAAGTCTCGTTGTCGTAGCCCAGAGCGGAAATATAGTTGCTCAGAGCATCGACCCAGACGTACATGGTGTGCTTGGGGTCGAAGGGAACGGGAATGCCCCACTTGACGGAGGTGCGGGACACACAGGTGTCCTGCAGGCCCTGCTTGATGAAGGCGATCATCTCGTTCTTGCGGCTCTCGGGCTGGATGAACTGGGGGTTCTCCTCGTAGAGCTTCAGCAGGCGGTCGGCATACTTGCTGGTCTTGAAGAAATAAGCTTCCTCGTGGGCGTCGTAGACTTCGCGGCCGCAGTCGGGGCACTTGCCGTCCACCAGCTGGCTGTCGGTCCAGAAGCTCTCGCAGGGCTTGCAGTAGTGGCCGATGTACTCGCCCTTATAAATGTCGCCCTGCTCGTAGAGCTTCGTGAAGATCTTCTGGCAGGACTCCATGTGGTAGTCGTCGGTGGTGCGGATGAAGCGGTCGTAGCTGACGTCCAGTAGCTTCCACAGATCCTTGACAGTGGCCACGATCTTGTCCACATATTCCTTGGGGGTCACGCCGGCGTCGGCGGCCTTGTCCTGGATCTTCTGGCCGTGCTCGTCGGTGCCGGTCAGGAACATGACGTCATAGCCCTGCATCCGCTTGAAGCGTGCCAGTGCGTCGCAGGCGACGGTGGTGTAGCTGTGGCCGATGTGCAGCTTGTCGCTGGGGTAGTAAATGGGAGTGGTGATGTAGAATGTCTTGTGCTCACTCATGGGTTGATACTCTTCCTTTCCTGATTTTGACGGTGCAACGAAAAAGCTCCCGCCCTGCCGACCTGAGCCGGACAAGGACGAGAGCTTGGAACTTCCGTGGTACCACCTTGCTTCGCCGTACCCTTGCGGGCACAGCCTTTCGCCGGACACGACTCCGGCACAGCGCAGTAACGGGCGCACCCGTCGCAGACTCATTGTTCGCCTGCGCGGCTCCGAGACCATCTTCTGCTTTGCGCGACCTGCCCGGTTCCATCCTTCGGGCTTTCTGTCAGGTGCAGACAAGGCGTACTCTTCTCTTCACAGCCAATTTGAACCGATTGCGGGCCTGACCGCACAAGGCGGACAGACTCCATATCTTTCTTTATAATACGCAAAAATGGTGGGTTTGTCAACAAAAAGTTCTCAAATCATCCTTGCACCAAACAGGCTCTGATCCATCCGCTGGAAGAATACATAGTGATAGTGCACGCCTGTGTAGTCAGCAGGGCAGGCGGGGACGGAAGAACGATCCCAGGACATACCCGTTTCGTTTGCATAGCTGTCGTCCGACAGCAGGAAAAATGTCTCAAAACCGGCGGAGTCGTCGCCTTGAACATCTATAATGTACCACTGCCCGTCGATTTTTACGGTGTTCCATTGATGACTGGGGTTGGATGCATTTGCATCTGCGTGGACATAGCGGCAGTCGATGCCTATGGAGTCGCAGAGAGCCTTCATGGCACGGGAATAGCCGGAGCACTGAGCTTCCTGATAAATCAGTGCTCCCCAGGCGGTATTTGCACGGTTCTTAGACCAGTCCGGCGCATAGGAGCAGAACTGGATCAGATAATCGCGGGCGGCCATGACTTTATCAATATCGCTCATACCGTTCAGAGGAAGGCTGGCGTCAAAGCGGCTGACCGCAGCAGCCACTTCGTTCAATTCGGCTTGAGTCAGCTTTGGACCATAGACAGAGCCGGGCTTGTAGTTTCCGGCAGGGTAGCCATTGGACATCTGTGCCTGTACGGCAGCGCTGGCACCATTCATGAAAGAGATATCCTCGGCAAGGATGTTATTGATCTCAGTCAGGGTTCCGATATCCAGCGTGTCGAAGTATTCCTTTGCAGTGCGGGCGGCATAGAGGTTATCCAGTACCAGTTCTACACCATCGTAATAGGCCCGCACGGAATCGGCAACATATTCGTTATAATCCAGTGTGTCCAGATAGGCTTCATGCAGATCGGAAAAGTTGTTGTAGGCGTCGATAAGGGTGTAGTAGCTGGAAAGAACTGTGTCTCCGGTGATATCAGCGGCCTGCGCGGACAGCGGGCAGAGACAGAGCAGAACTGCGAGAAAAAGTGCGGTGAACTGTCGCAATGCTTGTTTCATGATAACACTCCTCGTATCAGTTAAAGAAGAACGCTTTACACTTCGTAATCCAGGCAAAACCGCGCCTTGGTATAGGGCCGCACCTTGCCGTCGGCCACAGCCACATGAGCCGGGTGGGTGGAGTAGCCCTTGAGGGCTTCGGCGCTTTCAAAGGTAGTGTCCAACATCAGGTCTGCGGTGGAAGAGGGGAGACCGTTGATATTGACATGTACTTCCACAAGGCCGGGGATCTTGCCTGCCAGACCTTCCAGCCCTTCCTTGATGCCAGCCTTTACGGCGGCTTTTTCGGCGTCGGACAGCTCATCTTTCAGCTGCCACAGGATCACATGCTTGACCATAATAAAAATACCTCCTGCGTTTTTTCTCATTGTAGCAGGGCGAGAAAAAGTTCGCAAGAGGGAGGTGTCAGGTTCACGAAAAGAACAGTATGAGCACCAGAAGGGCCGCGCAGACAAGAGACAGAAAAACGCCCTCCACGCGGGTGAGTTTGATGTACTTTTCAGAAGGTTCGGCCCGGTCGTACCGCCAGCGTGTTTCCAAAGAAATGGCGTCTTCCGGAGCCAGAAACATAAAGATGCCAAGGCCGACACCAATAAAGCCAAGCATGATCGTTAGAATAGCATCCATGGCGGAACCTCACTTCTTTTTATCCTTGTCGTCTCTGCTCAGGGTGTAGCACAGGTGAGAGATCAGGAAACCAATGCAGACCAGCAGTGCTGTGACCATCAGAACGGTATGCAGCGGCTCGACCCGGGGCAAAAAGACGTTCACGAGGTAGACAGCTCCGCAGAGCAGCAGGGCGATACCGGCAGGCTTGCTGAAATTTTTCTTTTCGTCCTCGCTGCTCCAGCCGGTGCCGTTACCGCCGCGCAGGTCCTGCACGCCACGGTACAAAAACAGCACGCCGCAGAGGAGATTTACCCAGTCCCAGCCCGAAATGTTCCAGTTCATAAGGCGTCCCTTCTGCGGCTCAGTCCGCGCTGTGCTCCCAACTTTCGTAAGCAATGAGGTAAAGAAGGTCTCCCACGATGGCGATGCCGAAGATGATGCGGTAGATCAGCGATGTAACAGGTGTGAAAGTTAAAATCAGAAAGGCGATGCTGTTGAGCATGTAAAACACGCCGTTCTTTTTCTGCCAGAAGGCGCGATACTCAGGGTCACGGTTGTACTGATTGAAGGGCAGGTTGATAATCGGGTCTTTGCCTTGAAAATCCCGAATGCCGGAGATGAACCAGATAACGGTCAGCACAAGATTGAACAGAGTGGAAAACGAAAAGAACGACTCCATGGAATACACCTCCCATCTTTTCCACAATTATAACATAGGCAGGAGAAAACACAAGGACGGGATTTTAGCAATGAAAACTCCTTCAGTCTCGCATACGCTCGACAGCTCCCTCCATGAGGGAGCCTCTGGCGAAAAGGAAAACTTTTTGGTTTTGCCAAAGGCCCCATCTCCGAGGGGGCTGGCAAACCCGCGGGGTTTGACTGGGGGAGCTGCAAATAAAAAACCAGCCGGACGAGGCGGTTGCAAGCCCTCGTCCGGCTGGATACTTACTTCTTCGGAGTCATAAGCCTCTTCTCCTTGGGTTTCCTCATTTTCGGAGTAAGCGTTTCATAGGGTGACCTTCCTTAGAAACTACCGGGAAACTGAAGATCTATTTCAAGGGGACTGATTACTTAGTACATTGGATTGACCCTTCTCTTAACTGATGGACTGCGGCATACGGTTCATGAGGATGAATTTCATATTACCACATTCTTTCAAGTTAGATTTGCCAGGGACAAACTGCTTAGTACATTGGTAGAACTCCTTTTCGGTTATTCAAATAAACTTCTCCGTATTACAGGTACTTTCATAAGAACCATCTCCGGCGGATCTATTTGAATTGCCAGGGGATTTTAGTTTATCGACAGGTTGTCGTGTTATCGCATTTTTGATGCTCAAGACTGGCTCATTGTTGTTGTGTTTTTATACGGGGGAAACATCCCGTTTGTGGT
>CAVKKE010000050.1:0-17698 GCA_963656875.1 Barnesiella intestinihominis
CGATCCTTTAGCTTTTCTTGCTAAATACAGGAATCAACCTTCTGCTTCCCCTGTGTAACACATCATTGACAAACCTACAATTATTTCCTTTAAAGAATCTGGTATACGCTTTTTTTATGGAGGATTTTGTGGTATACTGTGTCATGATGTTTGAATGGAGCAGTGTGTCCGGGCTTTTGCGGGCAGCTGCTCTGGTACACTGATAAGGAGGTTCCCTTATTTGATACATCCTGTTGAACCAAAAAAAGTTCTCTGCATCCACGACCTCTCCGGCGTGGGGCGGTGCAGCCTTGCGGTGATCCTGCCGGTGCTGTCGGTCATGGGCGTGCAGCCCGTGGCCCTGCCCACAGTGGTGCTTTCCACTCACACCGGCGGCTTCGGCACCCCGGCCCGGCTGGATGGCTGCGCCTACGGCGAAGAAGCTCTGGAGCATTACCGCGCACTGGGCGTGGAATTTGACTGCATCTACACCGGCTATCTGGGCGGCGAAGCGCAGGTGGCTCTGGCCGAAAAAGCCTTTGCCTATTGGCCCGGGGCCAAAAAAGTGGTTGACCCGGTGATGGGCGATAACGGCAAGGCCTACTCCACGGTCACCCCGGCTCTCATTGACCGCATCCGCGGCCTGTGCCGTGCGGCAGACCTGATCCTGCCCAACTACACTGAAGCACAGATCCTGCTGGAGCGTGAGCCTTCCACTGACCCGCTGACCGATGAATCCGCGCAGGCACTGGCCGACGAGCTCAACGCCATTGCGCCGGGTTCCGTGGTCACCGGCCTGCCCCTGGGCAAATACATCGGCTGCGCGGGCAGCGGCACGGACCGCTTCCTCATCAAAAAGCTGCACATCAGCCGCAGCTTCCCCGGCACGGGCGACCTTTACGGAGCCGTGCTCATCGGGTCGCTGCTGCAGGGCAACGCCCTGAGCGCCGCCGCCGACAACGCCGCCGTGTTCGTGGCGCTGGCCATCCAGAACACACCGCCTGAGCAGGACACCCGGTTCGGCGTCTGGTTTGAGCCGCTGCTGCCTCGACTGTGCCCCGTGCGCTGGGACGAGTGAGGAGGTGCGCAGATGAGTAAAAAGCCAACTTTGAATATCGTTCTGGTGGAGCCGCGCATCCCGCAGAACACCGGCAATGTGGCCCGCACCTGTGCGTGCACGGCCTGTCGCCTGCATCTAGTGGGCCCCATGGGCTTTGCCATCGATGACAAAAAGCTCAAGCACGCGGGCCTTGACTACTGGCACTATCTCGACATCAGCTATTATGACAGCCTGGACGAGTTTTTCGCCAAGAACAGCGGCCCTTATTATTACTTCACCACCAAGGCACCCCAGCGCTACACAGACGTGAACTACCCGGACGGTGCCTATCTGGTGTTCGGGCGGGAAGACGCCGGCCTGCCGGAAGCATTGCTTGCCGCCAATCAGGAGCACTGCATCCGGATGCCCATGCGGGACACCTGCCGCAGCCTGAACCTCTCCAACAGCGTCGCCGTGGGCGTGTATGAAGTCCTGCGTCAGTGGGATTTTCCGGAGCTTTTGGATCACGGACATTTACGAGATTACGAATGGAAATGAGGGACATTATGAGCAAGATCGCGATCCTGACCGATTCTTCCTGCGACATCCCGCAGGAGATGGTCGAGAAATACGGCATCGACATTATGGGCTTCCACATCCTGCTGGATGATGTGGACTATGTGGAGCGTGAAGGCTGCACCAACACCGAGTTTTATGACAAGATGCGTGCCGCCAAGGGCGTGCCTTCCACTGCTGCCATCACTCCCATCCAGTTCTGCGAAAAATACTGCCAGTATGTGGATGAGGGCTACACGGACGTCATCCATGTGCCCATCAACAAGTCCGGTTCTTCCACCTACAACAACGCTGTCATGGCCCAGGGCATGCTGCGGGAAGAGCGCCCGGAACATCACCTGAAGATCCATCTGCTGAACCCGCACACCTATTCTATGGTGTTTGGCTGGTATCTGTGTGAGATGGCCCGCAAGCTGCAGAACGGTGCCGAGATCAGCCATGTCATCCGCGAATTTGAAAAGCAGATGAACTGCATGGAGATCATCCTGGGACCCTACAGCCTGAAGCAGATGAAAAAGAGCGGCCGCATCTCCGCCGCCGCTGCTGTCATGGGCGAGCTGATGGGCATCCGCCCCATTATCACCCTGATCGACGGCAAGACCAAGGTTGAAAGCAAAGTGCGCGGCGATGAAAAGGTTGTGCCCGCCATGGTGGAGCTGTGCAAAAAGCGCAGCGAAGGTGTGGAGGACTTCGACTACATGATCGGCCACACCAACATCAAGCAGGCAGAAGATCTGGAAAAGGCCTGCCGCAAGGCATTCGGCAAGCCACCGCTGATCGTTTTTGAGCTGGGCGGCGTGGTTTCCGCCAACACCGGCCCCGACACGGTGGCTCTGGTGTACACCGGACATCCGCGGGACTAACCCTCTCCGTCTGCTCACTTCGTTCGCATCCACCTCCCCCGAAAGGGGGAGTTTTTTTCATGTCATCTTCAAGTTTTTGCAAAAAGCTCCCCCTTTGGGGGAGCTGGCACGGCAAAGCCGTGACTGAGAGGGTTCATTCTTATTGCAATCTGTCCGAAATTATGCTATACTCCCTTCTGCCGTGCTTTTTTGCGCGGTTCCTTAAAGAGCAACTTAGGATTTTAGGCTCCCCGGCGTGTCTCGAACCATGCCGGGCCAAACCCACAGGGGCTGGCGGCCCTGTGCGGTCAAAATCATCCCGCTGGAGTATTATCATGAATCAGAATTCTTCCGTCCGTAAACTGGTGCGCTGCGGCGTGGTCGCAGCCATTTATGTGGTGCTGTGCATGGCCTTGCAGCCGCTGTCCTACGGCGCTGTGCAGGTTCGTGTGGCCGAGGCCCTGTGCCTGCTGCCCGTGTTCGGCGCTGAGTACATTGCAGGCGTTGTGCTGGGCTGCTTCCTGTCGAATCTCCTTGGCTCCACTATTGTGGATGTCATCTTCGGCACCCTGGCCACCCTGCTGGCCTGCCTTGTCACTTACAAGCTGCGGAGCATCCGCATCAAGGGCCTGGCCATCCCGGCCAGCCTGCCGCCGGTGCTGTTCAACGCAGTCATCATTGGCATTGAGATCGCAGTGATGTTCCCGGATCCTTCTTCCAGCGCCCCCATCTGGCTGGCCTGCATCACCAACGGCATCTCCGTGGGCATCGGCGAGCTCATCAGCTGCACCGTGCTGGGTGTTCTGCTGGTGAAGATCATCGAGAGCAGCAAGGCCCTGAACAAGATTTTTGCTGAAGCGTAAACGGAATCTGGACACAGCTTCCCCTCATCCGATGCTTACGCGCCACCCGATCCCTCTCTGTCGCTGACGCGACATCTCTCCCCGGCCGGGGGAAGGCTTATTTTAGAAGGAGGTTTCCATGCAGACGAACGGAATGATCTTCTGGGACTGGAACGGCACCCTGATGGATGATGTTGACTTCACCCACGGATGTCTGAACTGGATGCTGGAAACCCACGGCTATCCGCAGCGGTACGATCTGGCCGCTTACCGGGAAATTTTCGGCTTCCCCATCGAAGAATATTACATCCGCGCCGGTTTCGACTTTGCAAAGCATCCCTATGCAGAGCTGGCCGAGCGTTTCATGGAGCACTACAACGCCGGAGTGGACGCCTGTCCGCCTTCGGCTCATGCCGCCGAGACTCTGGCCGAACTTTCGCGCCGGGGCTGGCGGCAGAGCGTGCTGTCCGCCTCCCGCCGGGACTACCTGATCGAGCAGGTAGCCGCGCGGGGTCTGCAGGGCTTTTTCACCGAGTTGCTCGGCCTTGCAGACATTTACGGCGTCAGCAAAGTGCAGGTGGGCAAAGCCTGGCTGGACAAAAGCGGCATTGACCCCGCTGCCTGCATGATGGTGGGCGACACCCAGCATGACGCCGAGGTGGCAAAGGCGCTGGGCACGAAGTGCGTGCTCTACACCGGTGGGCATCAGTCCCGCACGCAGCTCGAGGCCGTCTGCCCGAATGTCATCGACGATCTGGCACAGCTGCCCGGGCTGCTGGAAGAACTGTAAAGCAAAACGATTTAGAATGCCCGCCGCTTCGCTCTTGGCATTTATAGCGGAATTATTATTTTTACTTTGAAGGTCAGAAAAGCCTGCGGGCTTTTCTGACCTTCTTTTTCATAAGAAGAGAACATCGTCACAGCCGTTCAGCTTTCTTTTCAGCATCCTCGCCCTCTCCGTCATTGCTAACGCAATGCCACCTCTCCCAAAGTGAGAGGCTTTGGCAGTACGGTCAAGTTTCCAGTTTTGCCAAGGGCTCTCCCTCTGGGAGAGCTGTCGAGCCAATGCGAGACTGAGAGGGCGAGGACGCTGCCCTTCTATATTTACCCCTTCTCCCGCGCAAATTTACAGAAAGTTCATTCAAAAAACGGCTAAAATAGTCCTGCAGGTTTGACGTGTCTTTCGCTTTGGTGTATCATATAGTTGTGTTGTTATGTCTATCTCCGGGAAGTCTGTTTCCCGAATTTGATTTATTGAGGTGTAACCAATGTCCCTTGTTGAAAAACTCTTTGGCAGCTTCTCTGACCGGGAGCTGAAAAAGGTCAACCCCATTGCCAAGCAGGTGCTGGCGCTGGAGTCGAAATATCAGGCCCTGTCCGACACCGAGCTGCAGGCTCAGACCCCTGCGCTGAAGCAGCAGCTGGCAGACGGCAAAACTCTTGATGACATTCTTCCCGATGCATTCGCTGTCTGCCGCGAGGCCGCATGGCGCGTGCTGGGCATGAAGCATTTCCCCGTGCAGATCATCGGCGGCATCGCCCTGCACCGCGGCGACATCGCCGAGATGCAGACCGGCGAAGGCAAGACCCTTGTGGCCACCCTGCCCGCCTACCTGAATGCTCTGACCGGTGAGGGCGTGCATGTTGTCACCGTCAACGATTATCTGGCCAAGCGCGACAGCGAGTGGATGGGCAAGCTCTACCGCTGGCTGGGCCTTTCCGTGGGCCTGATCGCACAGGGCATGGACGGCGACGCACGCCGCGCTGCCTACGCCGCCGACATCACCTACGGCACCAACAACGAGTTCGGCTTCGACTACCTGCGCGACAACATGGTGACCTATAAAGCCAACATGGTGCAGCGCGGCCACGCTTTTGCCATCGTCGATGAGGTGGACTCCATCCTGATCGATGAAGCCCGCACCCCCCTTATCATTTCCGGCCGCGGCGAAGATTCTTCCAGCCTGTACACCCAGGTGGACCGCTTCGTGCGCACCCTGCGCAAGAGCGTGGTGGTGGAACTGGAAGACAAGGTCTCCACCGATGAGCAGGCCGACGGCGATTACGTCGTGGATGAAAAGCACAAGAGCTGCACCCTGACCGCCAGCGGCATCAAGAAGGCTGAGGCTTACTTCAAGATCGACAACCTTGCCGCCGCCGAGAATATGACCCTTGCCCACCACATCGACCAGGCCATCAAGGCTTACGGCGTGATGCAGCGGGATATCGACTATGTGGTCAAGGATGGCCAGGTCATCATCGTGGACGAGTTCACCGGACGCCTGATGATCGGCCGCCGCTACAACGAGGGTCTGCATCAGGCCATTGAGGCCAAGGAGGGCGTGAAGATCGCCGCCGAAAGCAAAACGCTGGCCACCATCACCTTCCAGAACTACTTCCGCATGTACAAGAAGCTGTCCGGCATGACCGGTACCGCCAAGACCGAAGCCACCGAATTCACCGAAATTTACGGCCTGAACATCGTCACCGTGCCCACCAACCGCCCCCGTCAGCGTGTCGATTACCCGGATGCGATCTATAAGACTGTCAACGGCAAATACAACGCTGTGATCCAGCAGGTGCTGGAATGCCACCAGAAGGGCCAGCCCGTGCTGGTGGGTACTGTCAGCGTCGAAAAGAGTGAAACGCTGGCAAAAATGCTGCAGAAGTACACCCGCGACTTCAATGTGCTGAACGCCAAGAACCACGAGCGCGAAGCGGAGATCGTGGCGCAGGCCGGCAAGAAGGGTGCCATCACCATCGCCACCAACATGGCAGGCCGTGGTACCGATATCATGCTGGGCGGCAACGCCGAGTTCATGGCCAAGGCTCAGATGCGCAAGGAGCACTTCTGCGAGAACCTGCTCAACCCCGAAAAGCCTGAAGACGCTGATCCCGCAGCGATCGAAATGCTGCTGACCGAAGCCAACGGCCACGGCGACACCGAAGACTCCAACATCCTTGCCGCCCGCAAGCGTTTCGACGAGCTGTACGCCAAGTTCAAGCCCGCCATTGACGCCGAGGCCGAGGAAGTGCGTGTTGCCGGCGGTCTGTTCATCATCGGCACCGAGCGCCACGAGAGCCGCCGCATCGATAACCAGCTGCGCGGCCGTGCAGGCCGTCAGGGCGACCCCGGTGCGTCCCGTTTCTATCTGAGCCTGGAAGACGACCTGATGCGTCTGTTCGGCGGCGACCGTGTGTCCAGCCTGATGGATACCCTGAAGATCGACGAGGATACCCCCATCGAGAACCGTATGATCACCAACACGCTGGAAAGCGCCCAGAAGAAGCTGGAAGGCCGCAACTTTGAGATCCGCAAGAACGTGCTGAAGTACGACGACGTCATGAACCAGCAGCGCGAGATCATCTACGGCCAGCGCCGCAAGGTCCTGGACGGCGAGGACATCAGCAGCGAGATGCACAATATGCTGCGGGAAAACATCGACTCCAGCTGTGACCAGTTCCTGGCTGGCGACGTGAAGGACGACTGGGACTTCGGTGCCCTGCGCCGCCACTATCTTGGCTGGCTGACCACTGACGATGACTTCCACTACACCGTGGCCGACTTCGACAATATCTCCCGCAAGAGCATTACGGACACGCTGTATGACCGCGGCATGAAGATCCTGGCCGACAAGGAGCAGCGCTATGGTGCCCCCGTCATGCGCGAGCTGGAACGCATCTGCCTGCTCAAGTGCGTGGACCGCATGTGGATGGACCACATCGACAACATGGATCAGCTGCGCCAGGGCATTGCACTGCGCGGCTACGGCCAGAAAGACCCCGTCGTGGAGTACCGCATCGAGGGCTTTGACATGTTCGACCAGATGGTGGATTCCATCCGCGAGTCCAGCGTCAAGATGCTGCTGAACATTGAGCTGCGTCAGGCCGGTGCTGCCCCCAAGCGCGAACAGGTGGCACGTCCCACCGGCGAAGGCTTTGTGCCCGGCAACGGTGCTCCCGGTGCCAAGGGTGCACCTCACGGCCAGCCTGTGCGGGTGATCAAGATCGGCCGCAACGACCCCTGCCCCTGCGGCAGCGGCCTGAAGTGGAAAAAGTGCACCTGCGCCAAGTACCACCCGGAAGGCATGCCCACCGGGGAGAAATAAGTTTGCAAAAGCCTTCCCCCTTGGGGGAAGGTGGCATTGCGCAGCAATGACGAATGAGGGGCAGTTGTGGTCAGATTCCGGTTTTATAGAGCGGCATCTGATGGTTGCTTCCCCTCATCAGTCGGCTGTGCCGACAGCTTCCCCCGAGGGGGAAGCCAGAGAGGGAGTTGATTTTGGAATGATCGCACCAGAAAAACTGCTCGAAGCCGCAAAGGAGCTGGAACCACAGCTGCGCCAGTGGCGACGCACCCTGCACCGTCACCCCGAGGTGGGCTTTGACCTGCCCGAGACGAAAGCGCTGGTCAAAAAGGCCCTGACCGAGATGGGCTATGCCCCGCAGTCCTGCGGCAAATGCGGCGTTATCGCTCTGGCAGGCGGTAAAAAGCCCGGCAAGACCATCCTGCTGCGCGGCGACATGGATGCCCTGCCCATTCAGGAAGAGTCCTGTGAGGAATTTGCTTCCGAGGTGCCGGGCAAAATGCACGGCTGCGGCCATGACATGCACACCGCCATGATGCTGGGTGCGGCAAAGCTGCTCAAGGATCACGAGGACGAGATCGAAGGCACCGTGAAGCTGGAATTCCAGCCCGCCGAGGAAATTTTTCAGGGTTCGCTGGACATGCTGAAAAACGGCCTGCTGGAAAACCCGAAGGTGGACGCCGCCGTGATGTTCCATGTTCTGGCCGGAATGCCCCTGCCTGTGGGCACGGTGCTGGTGCCGGGCGGCGGCATCACCATGGCAAGCTGTGAGCAGTACCACATCGCCGTTCACGGCAAAGGCGGCCACGGCTCCATGCCCAACGTCTGCATCGACCCCATCACCGCAGCGGCCCACATCCACATTGCCCTGCAGGAGATCAACAGCCGTGAGCTGGACCCCGCCAAGTTCGGTGTGTTCACCACGGGCCGTTTTGAAGCCGGCAAAGCTTCCAATGTCATCCCGGACTCCGCCGACATGTGGGGCACCATCCGCACGGTAGACCCCGAGGGTGCTGTGAGCGAGCAGATCCACCAGCGCATGACCGAGATCGCACAGGGCGTGGCTGCAGCTTACCGCTGCACCGCCGAGGTGGAGTTCAGCGACCACTGCCCCTGCATGGTGGTGGACACGCCCCTCGCCAAAAATGCTCTGACCTATATGACCGAGCTGCTAGGACAGGGTGCCATGGACATGACCCCCATCACCGGCGGCAAACCCGGCGGCGGCAGTGAGGACTTCGCATTCGTCAGCCACGAGGTGCCCACTGTGAGCATGTTCATCTCCGCAGGCAACGCCAAGGAGGGCTATGTCTACGGCCAGCATCACCCGAAGGTGCGCTTTGACGATGGCGTGCTGTACGAGGGCTCCGCAGCGTATGTTTATATGGCCCTGCGGTGGCTGAGCGACCACAAAGCATAACGATTTGAATGCCCTCCGCTTCGCTCTGGGCATATTCAGCGGAAATTTATTATTTATTTGACTCTCCGAAAAATCTGCGGATTTTTCGGAGGATCTTTTTTATGGATGGGATCGGAGCGGCACACTGCATCTCTTAAAAAATTTGCCCTCATAAACAAAAAACCTCCCGGAAGGCATCTGAGCCCTCCGGGAGGTTGCTTTTGTATTATTTTACGCCAAACTGTTCCAGCTGTTTCTGCCCTTCCTCGGTCAGGTAGGGCCGCAGCAGAAGCCACTGAATGCGCATCATGTCGTTCACAGCCTGATCTGCGGGGCGGCGGACGACCGACACCCGCTGCTGCCAGCCCACATGACTGAACATGATGAGGTCGATGACATCCTGCAAAGTCTGGCCGTCCAGCTCGGGCCGGAACATTTTCTGTTGCCGCATCTGGACGAAGAACCGTTCCAGATTCTGCTGCAGTCGGGCAATGCGGGATGCATTCTCCTGCTGCCTGCCGGGCAGATCTTCGAACAGAAGCGGGTCATCGAACATCCGGGCGTGATCGATCAGCGAGATCAGCATTCGGCGCAGATAACCGTCCAGTGCTGCCAGGGTCGCTTCTTCCGGCAGGATGATGGTTTTCAGCTCCTGTTCCACAAGGGCTGTGGCGATATCCTGCTTGTGTGGGAAATGATAAGTCAGGTTTCCCACACTGATGCCAAGCTGAGCCGCAATGGCCCGCATGGACACGCTGCGGTAGCCCTGCTGCTCGAACAGCCGCGCCGCTGCCGTTAAAATCTTGCCTCTGGTGTCTTCCATGTTTCCTCTCCCCTTTTCACCAGTATACCATAACCGGGTCAAAAGGGAAGCTGATTTTATCAGACGGCCTTTTCGTACTCGCCGTTCTGGATGCGGTCATACAGGGTCTTGAGCATATCCAGATAGGTGCAGCCCTCGGAGATGGTGGCACCGGAAACGGCGTCGGCAGTCTGCCAATAGCCGTCCTCGTTCTGGGTCAGGCCGCCGTCTGCGTAGTAGTCATAGCTGAAGTTGGTCTGCTCGGCAAACTCCTTCAGCAGCTGCATGTTGCCCGGGAAGGTGATGGGGCTGGACCAGAAGTCCGTGCCGTGGCCGCTGCCCTCTTTGTACTCCATGCTGTAGGTGGCTGCAACATTGTCAGCGTCGGCGGAAGAAGCAGCCTCATCATTGGTCAGCAGGTAGCAGTCCTTGCCATCAGTGGCATCCAGATACCACTTGCCGCCCTCTTCGGTGGCGCAGTAATCAAACAGGGTGGTCTCCTTGCCATCAATGACGGCGGAGTACACCACAGCGTGCTCGCTGTTGGCGGTGCTGCCCTCAGCGCCAGTCCACACAATATCGCCGATCTGGATGTACTTTGCATAGTTGGTGTCCACGGCTTCGCTGTATTCAGTGGCCGGTGCACTGAAGGGGATCACGGCATCGCCCAGCTTTGCCAGAACATCAGCGTCCTGCACGCAGGCCCAGCCGCTGGTGCTGCCGGTGTCCTCCCAAGGAGTCAGGGCTTCCTTAAAGCGGATGGCGTAGCAGGTGTCGGTGTCCTCATCCCAGTACAGGGTGGCCTTGATGACGGCATCCTGTGCGGAATCCGGGCTCTTGGTGTACAGGCCGTAGGTGGAAGCCATCACGATGTTGCTGCCTGCGGGGATCTCCACCGGCTCGTCACCGGTGGGCCACTCGGTGGTGGAGTCAGCGTTTTCTTCATAGGGGTTGGCTTCCGGGTCCAGTGCGTTCAGCACAGCGGCCTTGCAGCCGTTGGTGGTGTAAGTAGCGCCGGACACGCCGTCGATCTCAGTGCCGTTTGCAGCTACGATCTGCTGGACGATGGTGTCCAGAGCTGCGCCGCCTACGCTCTCAGTCTCATCCGGGGCCTCAAAGCTGACAGCGGTGATGGTGTCACCCTCCATGGTGACAGTTGCGGTGATGACGCCGCCAAAGCCGTCGCCCTTGCCGGTCAGGGTGGTGCCCGCCGCAGAAGATGCAGCGGTGGTGCTGGATGCGGAACCGCCGCAGGCTGCAAGGCTCAGTGCCAGACTGCCCGCGAGGATCAGGGATACTGCTCGTTTCATACTCTGTTTTCTCCTTCTTTTAGCTCGTTTTAGTACAGCGTACTAATCCATGGTCAAAATTATAACAACTTTCGCCGGGTTTTGCAAGCCCCTTTTGCAAAAAAAAAATACCGCACAGGCGACAAGCCCATGCGGCATCAGTTTCATTCAGATCAGTTTCGCGCCGGAATGCGGCAGACTGTCAGCCCCAAAGCTCTGCAGTTTCTGCGGCAGAGCCGTCAAATCGCCGCCGGTATAATACCACGCAGCGGCAAGCCCTGCCAGCACCAGCAAAAGCATAAGGAGCAGAAAGTTCCGCAGGCGGTGGTGCCTGCGGGGCGGCTTCGCCGGGGCAGCGCTTTCCGGCTTGTCCGGCAGGCGCTGCACAGTCAGAACATCCGCCGGGATAGCTTTGCCGTAACTCTGCCAGCTTGTCCCCACGACCTGCGGCAGGCCGGAAGCAGCCCGGCGGATCATATCCAGCAGCCAGAGGGCGGGCGTGCCGGTGTTTGCCACCGTGCGCACCCAGCACCCCTTGCGGCCGCCCAGAAACAGCACGGTGTCCTCAGCCCGCTCCAGGCACCCCGCAGCAAGCTCCACACCCACAAGACGCTGTGCCGCCTGCACCCGGGCAAGGGCCATGGCGGCAGGCCCGCCTTTCACTCTGCGGGTCTTGGCGTCCAGCTTTGCCCGGACTTTTTCGTCCGCATAGCTCATGGCCCCGAAATCGAACACCTTCTCAGCCGCCGCCACTGTCTCGAGCCGTGCTTCCAGCAGAGCCCCGGCATCGGCGTCCGCACAGACCAGAAGCCTGCGGTGGCTTTCCATCGCCCGCACCGCTGCGCAGACAAGGGATGTTTTCCCTTCTCCATACAGCTCCGCAGAAAACTGCTCCTGCAGTGTCTTTTTGGCTGCTTTCAGTTTTTCGGGCGTCTCTGCCTGCAGCGCCAGCAGTGTCTCTGCGCCCCGGCCGCGGCACTGGGCCGCAATGTCAAGCTCCTGCACTGCCTGCTGCACCGCCCAAAGCGGCGCGCCGAACAGCCGCAGCACGCAGGCAGTCTGCATTTTTTCTTCATGTGTCAACAGCTTCACCCCCGCGGCCCGGGGGCCGCTTCTATTAACCCCTGAGGAAGTGCTCGTCCAGCGCAGTCAGGGCCGCGTCATCGTGCTGTGCACTCTTTGCCAGCGCCTGAGTGCCTTCCGGGACTTTGTCCTGGGCCAGGCGCAGCGCCAGTTCCAGCGCAGCCTGCGCCGCACGGGCACGCACCAGTGCGCGGTCTGGCCGGGAGACGAACAGCTTTTTCACATACACGGTCTCACCCCGGGCTGCACCCAGATACACTGTGCCCACCGGGCGGACGGCATCACCGCCAGTAGGGCCGGCCACGCCGGTGACGCTGACAGCGATGTCAGCCCCAGCCGTTTCTGCCGCGCCAAGCGCCATCTGCGCCGCCACGGGGGCCGACACAACGTTGTACTTTTTAATGACTGCCGGGTCCACGCCGATCATCTTCGCCTTGGCCTGCTCCCAGTAGGTGACAAAGCCGAAGCCGAACACCTCGCTGGAGCCGGACACATTGGTCAGCCGCTGAGCGACCGTGCCGCCGGTGCAGCTTTCCGCCGTGGCGATGGTCAAGCCCTTTTCCCTCAGAGTGTGCACCACGGTCTCTTCCAGACCGGCCACATCCTCATCATACACCGCGTCACCCAGCAGATTATAGAACTTTGTGGCGTAGGCGCGGCACATTTTTTCGGCGTCTGTGTCGGTTTCTGCCCGGGCCGTGATGCGGATCTCGCACTCGCCGGTCTTGCAGTAGATGGCGGCGGTGGGGTTTTCGTTTTCCAGCAGACCGCGCACACGGTATTCAATGTCGCTTTCGCCGCCCAGCACACGCAGCGTCAGGCTGTGCAGGGTGCAGTTCTGGCGGGCCAGCAGCAGCGGACGGACGCTCTCCGTCCACATGGCTTTCATTTCGTGGGGCACGCCGGGCATCAGCACAGCGCAGTGGCCGTCCTGCTCAAACCATGCCCCGGGGGCGGTGCCGTGGTTGTTGATGACCTTGCGGCCGTGCACCGGCACCATGGCCTGCTTGCGGTTGTTGGGGGTGGTCTCGCGGCCGGTGCGGGCAAAATAGGCCGTGATCTTATTCCACTCTTCCTCGTCAAAGGCCAGCGTGTCGCCATAGCAGACAGCGACAGTCTCCTTGGTCAGGTCGTCCGCCGTGGGGCCGAGGCCGCCGGTGAACACCAGCAGATCGCACCGGGACTTGGCCTCGCTGACAAAATCCGCCAGACGGCCATGGTTGTCGCCGATGGTGCTCTCCCGCTGGACAGTGATGCCCAGAGCCGCCAGCTCACGGCTCAGATACTGGGCATTGGTGTTCAGAATGTTGCCGAGAAGCAGCTCGGTTCCCACACTGATGATCTCTGCAGTCATGGATTTTTCACCCCTCGAATTCTACCTGATCGGTGATGCGGATACGGATGCGCTCGGCGTTCTCAGCGGCTTCGGCTTCCAGCGCGGCAAGGCCGGGCATGGCGGCTTCGGCTTCCAGAATCTCTTCCAGTTCCGGGCGGATCTTCGGGTGCGGGGGCGTGAAGATGGTGCAGCAGTCCTCGTAGGGCAGGATGCTGGTCTCGAAGGTGTTGATGTGGCGGGCGGTCTCCACGATCTCGGTCTTGTCCATGCCGATCAGCGGACGCAGGATGGGCAGATCCTGTGCAGCATCGGTGCACTGCAGGGCCTTGACGGTCTGGCTGGCCACCTGCGCCAGGCTCTCGCCGGTGATGAGGGCTTCGCAGCCCTGCCGCTTTGCGATAACGTTGGCAATGCGCATCATGCTGCGGCGCATCAGAACGGTGAACAGTACGTCCGGGGCGTTATCCCGGATGTATTCCTGGGGCTTCGTGTAGGGCACAACGAACAGGTTGGAGCTGCCGGTGTAGATGCTGGTCAGCTGGGCCAAAGCCTTTACTTTCAGTTTTGCGCGTTCAGAAGTATACGGAGGGGACGCAAAATGGATGTGATCCAGCGCCAGACCGCGCTTTGCCATGCGGTAAGCTGCCACAGGGCTGTCGATGCCGCCGGAGAGCATATTCAGGGCGCGGCCGCTGGTGCCCACGGGCAGACCACCCTCACCCTGTACTTTCGGGCCGTGAATATACGCACCGTAATCGCGAATTTCCACGATGACCTTGAAGTCGGGGTTGTGCACGTCCACCTTCAGATAGTTGTGCTTGCCCAGCAGGTAAGCACCCAGCTCCCGCATCAGCTCGGGGCTGGTCATGGGGTAGCTCTTATCCGAGCGGCGGGCTTCCACCTTGAAACTGCGGATGCCGTGCAGGCTGTCGCCGAGGTAATCCTCAGCGGTCTGGCAGATGGTGTCAAAATCCTTGTCGCACACCACGGCACGGCTGAGAGCGGCCAGGCCGAACACTTTGCTCACCCGGTCGAAGGCGAGGTCCATGTCCACGTCCTCTTCCTCGGGCTCCATATAAAAAGTGGACTGGGTGCAGTAGACCTTGAACTTGCCCACGGTCTTGAGCCGGTAGCGAAGGATCTTCATCATGGCCGACTCGAACTGGTTGCGGTTGAGGCCCTTCAGGGACATTTCGCCCTGATAGCCCATGATAATTTCATGCATAAATGTTGTATCTCCTGATTATTTTCTGATTCTCTGCAAGCTCTTCATACCGTCCTCAAAGCGGTTGAGGAAGGCGTCCACATCTTCGGGCGTGTTGTCACCGCAGAAGGACACACGGATGGCCGTGTCAATTGCCAGCGGGTCTTTTCCCATAGCCGCCAGGGTGTGGCTGGGCTGGCCCCGGCCGCAGGCACTGGCCGACGAGACGTACACCTGCGCTTCGGCCAGCCATGCCAGCATGGTCTCACTCTTGATGCAGTTCTCGCTGAAGTTGAGCACCTCAGGCACCGCACCCGCCGGGCTGTTGATGACCACTTCGGGGAAAGCTTTCAGTCCGTCCCGCAGGCGCTGGTTCAGGGCCTGCATGGCGGTGTCGCGGCTCTTCATGGTCTTGGCCAGACGGGTGGCTGCAGCGGCAAGGCCCATGGCGTAGGGCAGGTTCTCGGTTCCGGGGCGCAGGCCGCGCTCCTGCTCACCGCCAAGGTAGGGCGGCTGAAACGCCTGCACAAGGCTGTCCGAGAGATACAGCGCACCGATGCCCTTGGGCGCGTGGATCTTGTGGCCGCTCACCGACATGGTGTCGATGTTCGCCAGCTTGATGGGCACGCGCATCCACGCCTGCACGGCGTCCACATGGACGATGGTTCGGCTGTTGCGGCGCTTGACCTCAGCAGCCAGACGCTCCACATCATTGCGGGTGCCCACCTCGTTGTTCACCATCATGCAGGCCACAAGGATGGTGTTTTTGTCCACATGTTCCAGCATTTTGTTGATGTCCAGCGTGCCGTCCGGGCAGGGCTTGACCACTGTGACGTCATAGCCCAGCTTCGCCAGCTTTTCCAGCGGGCGCTGGACGCTGGGGTGCTCAAAGCCGGACACCACGATGCCCTTGCCGAAGGTACGGGTCTGGGCCGCGCCCAGCAGGGCCAGATTGTTGCTCTCGCTGCCGCAGGAAGTGAAGTACAGTTCCTTTGACTTGCAGCCCAGCGTGCGGGCCACAGCAGCGCGGGCGGCGTTCAGTGCTTCCTCACTGCGGGCACCGGGGCCGTACAGGCTGGAAGGGTTGGCCCACTGCTCCCGCATGGCTTTGTTTATGACGTCCGCCACCTCAGGGGCCACCATGGTGGTAGCGGCATTGTCCAGATAATGCAATTCAGGGTTTTGCAGCATAAAAGGGATTCCTGCTTTCTGTTTTCATAATAATCCATGATAAGTATAGCACAAACCATTCTGTAACGCAAAATTTTTATCAGAAAAAGCTTGGTTCTCTTTCCTGTTTTCTGATGGTTCCTCCTTGACAAACACCCCGGCGGTGTGCTATCTTTACAGCATAGAGACCGCGTTTCCGCTGACGGAACCTTGTGGAGCACCACAGTGCGGATGCGTGGGAGAGTCAATGCCGACCGTCTGGGCAGCCTTGCGCAATTGCTGCGCAAAGCTGCCTTTTCTGTTATCTAAAGGAGGATGCCGGATGAAAACTGATATCGAAATTGCACAGGAAGCCAAAATGAAGCCCATCACCGAGGTAGCTGCACAGCTGGGCCTTTCCGGTGAGGACGTGATTCCCTACGGCCACTATAAGGCCAAGATCAACCACCGCCTGATCCACTCTGCCAAAAAGCAGGGCAAGCTGATCCTTGTCACCGCCATCAGCCCCACCCCGGCAGGTGAGGGCAAAACCACCACTAGCGTGGGCTTGGCCGACGCCATGAACGCCATGGGCAAGAAGACCATGCTCTGCCTGCGTGAGCCCAGCCTTGGCCCCGTGTTCGGCATGAAGGGCGGCGCAGCCGGCGGCGGCTATGCTCAGGTGGTGCCCATGGAGGACATCAATCTGCATTTCACCGGCGACCTGCACGCCATCGGCACGGCCAACAACCTGCTGGCCGCGATGATCGACAACAGCATCCAGCAGGGCAACCCGCTGAACATCGACCCCCGCCGCATCACCTGGAAGCGCTGCATGGACATGAATGACCGTCAGCTGCGGTTCATCGTGGACGGCCTGGGCGGCAAGGTGAACGGCACCCCCCGCGAAGACGGATTCGACATCACCGTGGCCAGCGAGGTCATGGCAATTTTCTGCCTGGCAACCAGCATCTCCGACCTGAAAGAGCGCCTTTCCAAGATCGTGTGCGCCTACACCTACGACGGCAAGCCCGTCACCGCTGGTGAGATCGGCGCAGCCGGTGCCATGACCGCCCTGCTGAAAGACGCCCTTGACCCGAACCTCGTGCAGACGCTGGAAAACAACCCCGCCATCATTCACGGCGGCCCCTTCGCCAACATCGCTCATGGATGCAACAGCGTTCTGGCCACCAAACTGAGCCTTTCGCTGGCCGACTACACCATCACCGAGGCCGGCTTCGGCGCAGATCTGGGCGCAGAGAAGTTCCTCGATATCAAGTGCCGCTATGCGGGCATTGCCCCCAGCGCCTGCGTTCTGGTAGCCACTGTGCGCGCCCTCAAGAGCCACGGCGGCGTGGCAAAGGCTGACCTGAACCAGCCCAACCTCGAAGCTGTCAAGGCCGGTGCATCCAACCTCATCCGCCACATCGACAACCTGAAAAACGGCTTCGGCCTGCCGGTGGTGGTGGCCATCAACGCCTTCCCCACCGACACCCCGGAGGAGCAGGCCTATGTTGAGCAAGTGTGCGCTGAGCAGGGCGTGCCCTGCGTGCTGAGCGAAGTGTTCGCCAAGGGCGGCGAGGGCGGCAAGGCTCTGGCCGAAAAGGTGCTGGAGATCATGGAAGACCGCCCCATCCAGTACACCTACCCGCTGGAAATGCCCCTGAAGGACAAGATCAATGCCATCGCCACCAAAATTTATCGTGCCGACGGCGTGAACTACAGCGCTGCAGCCAGCAAGACGCTGGCCGAACTCACCGAAATGGGCTACGGCGATCTTCCCGTGTGCATCGCCAAGACTCAGTACAGTTTCAGCGACAACGCCAAGCTGACCGGTGCACCCACCGGCTTCACCATGGAAGTGCGCGAGGTTCGTCTGGCTGCAGGCGCAGGCTTTGTGGTGGTCATCTGCGGCAGCATCATGACCATGCCGGGCCTGCCCAAAAAGCCCGCCGCTGTCAACATCGATGTGGATGCCGACGGCAAGATCACGGGGCTGTTCTAAAATAAAAAATGGGGCTGTTGCAAAATAAAAATGCGATAGCAATTTGCACAAAAAATAGCGCAAAA
>CAVKKE010000051.1:0-17186 GCA_963656875.1 Barnesiella intestinihominis
AAGGTTCCGGGTTTTGTGCATGATTTTTTCAGCGAGCCATTTTGCAACAGCCCCCTTTTCTTATCTTCAGGAAGCTTCGTTCTGCTGGGAGGCTGCGCCATACAGAGCATCCAGAACAGTGGATGCGGCGCTGTAGAGCGAAGAAGCAGCATCTTCAAGCTCTTCCTTGGAAGGCAGGGAGATGGAAGGTGCTTCCGCAGAGCCGTCACCATCGCTGCCGCCCTCGGCGGGAACTTCCGGTTCCTGCGGCTGGGTGTCAGCAGGCTGTTCTGCAGGGGTCTCGGCGGGCTGCTCTGCCGGAACTTCCTCCGGCACACTGTCAGCAGGCTCATCGAGCACCACACTCTCAGCGGATTCCTCCGGCACGGACACGGCGGCATTCGGGTCGGTGGTGGGAGTGAACACGTCGTCCTTTTCCGGCGTCTGGCTGGTAGCGGCAACGCTGCCCTCACCGCCGAGGACGGATGCGATCATCTCTTTGGCCTTGTTCACCGAAGCATCATCCGGCTTCATGACGTAGAGCTTCTGGCCCTTGGCGGAATAGCACTTGGTGCTGGTGGAGCTGGTGCCGGTGACGGTGTAGCTCTCGATATCCCAATCTGCCAGGTCGCTCAGCTGCATACGAACCAGAGCGCTGATCTGATCCTGCGAGAAGCTGGTGACGAAACAGTCCGACGCAGCATCCATGATCTTGGAAAAGCCCATCAGCAGAGCCGGGGACTTGATCTTGTTCAGCATGGCGTCGATGACCTTCATCTGGTTGATGCCGCGCTGAATGTCGCCGGATGCAAAGGCGTGGCGCTCACGGGCAAAGGCCAGAGCGGCTTTGCCGTCCAGATGGTTCCAGCCCTCCACAAAGGTGGTGGGGTCGTAGTATCCGGGGCTGCCCACGGAAGTGAATGCCTGATCGGAGTAGACATCCACGCCGCCCAGTGCGTCGATGATGCTGATGAAGCCCGCAAAGTTGATGCGGATGTAATGGTCTACGTTGATGCCGTAGAGGTTGCCCAGTGTCTGCATACTGGTCTCCACGCCATACAGGCCGGCGTGAGTCAGCTTATCTTTGCTGTCTGTGCCGGCAAGGTCTACATAGTAGTCGCGGGGCGTGTTGATGAGAGCCACGCGCTTGGTCTCCGGGTTCACCACGGCGAGGATGTTCACATCGCTGCGGGCCTTTTCGGTCAATTCACCGCGGGTGTCCACGCCGCTGAGGTAGACCACGAAGGGCTCCTTGGTGATCTTGTTGGCCTCAGCGCCGGTGAGCAGGCCGGAGGTCACATTGCCCAGAGCGGAAAGGCCCTGCTGCGCCCAGATGCAGCCCATGGCCATGGCGGCACACAGGAACACCGAGAACACGCGGGAGACTTTGCCGGGCACATTGTATTCCTGGCAGCGCTTCACCAGCAGCCACAGCAGCACCAGCAGCGCCGCAAGGATGACCAGATACAGCACCGGAAGCATCTGGGTGCGCCACAGCTGCACCAGAGCAGCCACGCTGAGGATCGCCTGAACAGTCAGCAGGATCTTTCCCCATTTGGAAGGGGCAGCTGCGCTGTTCACCGGCGGGCGGGAGCTGCCGGGCTTTTTGTGGGGCGGCGGCTTCTGGGAAGAAGGACGGCGGGGCGTCGTCGTCGGCTCCGGGGGTGTCTCGGAGAAGAACGCCGAGCTGTCCACTTCAATGGTATGTTCGTCAGCGTCTGTCTTGCGGTGGATCCGCCGCAGAGAACGATCGTTTTCATCCATCATAGGAAATTTACTCCTTTTTATCAGGATACAGGCACGATGGTCAGAACAGCCCGTGCCGGCAGGCAGGTGGCCGTCTGGTCTTCGTTGGAAAGCCAGCCAAAGCTTTCACAGATGTGATCCGGGCAGGGAGAATCCACGAACCGGGCGGCACCGTCCTTGATCTCAATGTGGACGGTGTAGTAACCGGTGTCCACATCATAGGTGTCGTTGACGTCCAGCGGCAGGTTCATGGTGGTGTTGTTGTCGCCGTAGATCAGCTCGGCCCGCAGCGTGGCGGTGGTGGAGCGCAGGTTGCGCACCACCAGCCATCCGGCAGCAATGGCCAGCACGACGACCACAAAAATAACGTTGATGAGAATGTTCTTTTTCTTCATGTTCAATCCTTGATCTGGAGCTGTTCAAGCTCGGCGAGCCACAGCGCGGCGCATGCATCACTGGACATCCGCCAGTCGCCGCGGGGCGAAAGGGTCACGCTGCCCACTTTGGGGCCGTCGGGCAGGCAGCTGCGCTTGAACTGCTGGGCGAAGAACCGCCAGTAGAAGTTGCGCAGCCACTTGTAGAGCACGCTATCCGGGTACTCCGGCCGGCCGGCGAAAGCCTGCTTTGCCAGCCGGAAAATTTTGGCCGGGCCGAAGCCAAAGCGCAGCACCTGATAGAGGTAGAAGTCGTGCAGCTCATAGGGGCCCACGAGGTCTTCGGTCTTCTGCGCGATCTCGCCGTCCTTGGCGGGCAGCAGCTCGGGGGACACGGGGGTGTCCAGAATGTCCAGCAACACCTCCCGCAGAGCGTCGGTGGCGGCAATGTCGGCCTCGTAGCGTACGAGGTGGCGCACCAGCGTTTTGGGCACACCGGCGTTGACACCGTACATGCTCATATGGTCGCCGTTGTAGGTGGCCCAGCCCAGGGCCAGCTCCGAAAGATCACCGGTGCCGACGACCAGACCGCCGGTGCGGTTGGCGGTGTCCATCAGCTCCAGGGTGCGCACGCGGGCCTGGCCGTTCTCGAAGGTCACGTCCAGCACGCTTTCGTCCTGGCCGATGTCCTTGAAGTGGCTGTGCACCGTTTCGGCAATGTCGATCTCTTTAAAAGAGACATGCAGCTCGTCGCAGAGGATCTCTGCGTTGCTGCGGGTGCGGTGGGTGGTGCCGAAGCAGGGCATGGTCATAGCCAGCACGTCGCTGGTGGGGCGGCCCAGCTGCTTTATGGCACGCACGGCCACCAGCAGGGCGAGGCAGCTGTCCAGACCGCCGGAAATGCCGATGACTGCCGTTTTGGCGTGGGCATGTTCCAGACGTTTAGCAAGGCCGTCGGCCTGCATTTTCAGGATCAGCTCACAGCGCTCAGCGCGGCGCTTGGGGTCGCCGGGCACGAAGGGGGCCGGGTCGATCCAGCGGGTCAGTGCTGTTTCCACCGGCTCCAGATCGAACTCCACCATGGTGTAGCCCTCGCCGCTCAGCTCAAAGCTGGTGTTGCGGGCACGTTCGGCCTCCATGCGCTGGCAGTCGATCTCGGTCTCGGCGCAGCCGCCGTCAAAGGGAGCGTTCTCGGAAAGGATCGTGCCGTTCTCGGCGATCAGGTCATGCCCGGCAAACACCATGTCCTGGGTGCTCTCGCCGTGCCCGGCGGATGCATACAGGTAGCCGCACAGCAGGCGGGCAGACTGATTGGACACCAATGCCCGGCGGTATTCGGCCTTGCCGACCGTCTCATCGCTGGCGGAGAGGTTGGCAATCACTGTGGCGCCGGCCAGAGCGTGGAAGGTGGAGGGCGGCAGGGCACTCCACAGGTCTTCGCAAATCTCCACGCCCAGCACGAAGCTGGGCATCTGACGGCAGCGGAACAGCACAGACGTGCCGAAAGGCACCTGCTGGCCGCAGACGGTCAACGTCTCTACCTCAGTGCTGCCGGGGGTGAACTGGCGCTTCTCGTAGAATTCGCCGTAGTTGGGCAGGTAGGTCTTGGGCACAAGGCCCAGAATTTTGCCATGGCACAGCACGGCGGCGCAGTTGTACAGCTTGCCGTGCACCATCAGCGGCAGGCCCACCAGCGTGACCACATCCAGCCCCTTTGTCTCGGCCAGCAGGGTGCTCAGGGCGTCCAGAGCACCGGTCTGCAGTGTGCGCTGTAAAAACAGATCACCGCAGGTGTAGCCGGTGAGGCAAAACTCGGGGAATACAGCCAGCTTCACGCCCCGAGCCGCTGCGTCCCGCAAGGCGGAAACGATCTGCTGAACGTTATAGGCGCAGTCCGCCACCCGCAGGGCGGGGGAAAGGGCTGCTGCTTTCAAAAAACCATCTTTCATCAGAGGATTTCACATCCTGTCTTTCATTGTTGACTGCAAAGCCTTGCAGTGCACATAGTATACCACAAACTGACACAAACGAAAAGTAACAGCTTGGTAAAAGAACGGTGAACGCGAAAAAAGAAAACGGCCTCGCCCTCTCAGACGCTGACGCGCCAGCTCTCCCAAGGGGAGAGCCCTTGGCAAAAACAGAAACTTATCCGGAATGCCAAAGCCTCTCCCTTTGGGAGAGGTGGATTGCGAAGCAAAGACGAAGAGGGCGAGCACGGTAAAAATAAAAATTCCTGCACTATTCTGTGCAGGAACCTAAAATGCTAAAATGGAAAACGAGATAGACCGTAAGCCGGGTTCTGTATTAAACGACGATCTGTCTAGACCTGCCATTGCTGACAGGTTCGTGCCGCCTTCGGGACACGCGAGCAGCGCTGTACGTCCCATATAGGCGTTGCTTCCGGTAGGGTTTACAAAGCCGCATGGTCACCCATGCGCTGGTGAGCTCTTACCTCGCCGTTTCATCCTTACCGCATTGCTGCGGCGGTTTGTTTTCTGTTGCACTTTCCCTAAGGTCACCCTCGGCTGCCGTTAGCAGTTACCGTGCTCTGTGAGGCCCGGACTTTCCTCAGAGCGGTCAAAGCCGCCCCGCCGCCGTATGTTCCACTCGTTTTCCGCTCCTTATAGTACCATAAAAAAGCGGGATTTGCAAGCATAAGCGTTTTTTGGTATAATATTCTATATATTTTTTCGCGGAGGGAGAGGTGAAGATGCGGCTGTATTTTCCGGTGCCGGACACGGAGCAGACCGGCAATGGCACGCTTTTGCGCAATTTTCTGCGCCAGTGCGCTGTCTCCACTGACCTTGCCCGGGCGGTGAAATTCCGGGGCGGCGGCTTTTTCGCGGACGGGGAGCCCATCCTTGCAAACCGCAGGGTGTATCCCGGGCAGGTGATCAGCTTCGAGCTGCCGCCGGAAGGGGAGAGCGTTGCCCCGCAGCCGGACATTCCGGTGAAGGTGGTCTATGAGGATGCCTTTGCCGTTGTGCTGGAAAAGCCGCCCCACCTTGCTGTGCATCCGACGCTGAATTATCCCGGCGGCACGCTGGCCAACGGCTACGCGGCATGGGCGGCGCAGCACGGGGAAAGCCCGGTGTTCCGGCCTGTGAACCGCATCGACAAGGACACCAGCGGCCTGGTGCTGGCAGCAAAGCACGCTTATGCTGCCCCGCTGCTGGCGCAGAACGTGGAAAAGCTCTACGATGCAATTGCCGAGGGTGAGCTGCCTTTGGGGCCGGGCGTCATCGATGCGCCCATCGGCCGCCGGGGAGACAGCATCATCGGGCGCTGTGTGACGCCGGAAGGCAAGCCCAGCCGCACCGAGTATACCATATTAAAGGTAGAAAACGGCCTGAGCCTTGCAGCCTGTGTGCCGGTGACCGGGCGCACCCATCAGATCCGGGTGCATTTTGCGTCCATCGGTCATCCGCTGGCCGGAGATGATCTCTACGGCGGCAGCCGGGAGCGCATCGGGCGGCAGGCACTGCACTGCGCACGGCAGACCTTCCAGGTGCCGGAGTGCACTGTGGAGCCGGACGGTGTCAGGATAAAAGTTCCAGTAACTGGAAAAAATCTGAGGACGGTCACCGTGGAAAGCCCGCTGCCGGAGGACATGGCAGGGCTTTTCGTGAAAAGTAAGTGAAAGAACCGCCCAAATTTTGTGACAATGCTTGTTTCATTGCGGTCAGGGTGTATAATAAAATCAGAGCAATCCGCGCATGAGTCTGTCAGGGCTTTTTTGCGCGTTTCAGACCGCCGCCGTCTTTTGAACCGGTGCGCAGTGCGGCGCACCGCAGGCGGCAAGGAAGGAGAAAAACCTTTTGATCGAAGATAAGACAAAGGAGCCGCAGAGCCCTGCGCAGTCAGAACCGAAGCGCAGGCAGAAGCTGCGCTCCCTTTGGGCGCAGCTGCAGTGTATCGGGCTTCTGCACCGGCACCGGCTGCGCCGCAAGACCCAGAACCGCGTGAGCAGCTTCGGCGAGAAGCTGTCCCGGAACCCGGCCGTCCCCATGGCGGGCGAGGTGCTGTATGCACTGGGCTTTTCCACAGAATATGCATTCGTCCGGGTCGGCCGCGGCATCAGGGCTGCGGTTCTTCAGCTGGCTGGTGCGCTTCACGCCCTGCTGACCAATCTGGCTGCAATGGCTTTCCCCGGGGCAGCACAGGTGTTCCGGGATCTGTTCGGGCCGATCGTGTTGTTCTTCCGCGGCACGGGCTCTCTGCTGGTCCATGCCCACCGGGTGCGGAAGGAAAGAGGCTTTGCGGCAGCATGTGCGGCAAGCTTCCGCTACCTGACCAGCGGTGTGCGGCGCAACGTGAAGATGCTGCCCCGCATGGCAATGTACATTCTGCCGGTGTGCGCACTGGCTGTCATGCTCACGGTGTTTCAGAACACCATCCAGCAGCCCTACGCGCTGGAAGTGCAGGTGGACGGCCAGACGGTGGGCTATGTGGCCAATGAGGATGTGTTCAATGCAGCCCGTGAGGCGGTGCAGGAACGTATCAATTACACCGGCACGGACACCGAGGCCCAGTGGACGGTGGAACCTACCTATACGGTGACCGTCGCCCACAAGACGATGGACGAAAACGAGATGGCGGACGCCATCCTGAAAAGCGCCAGTGACCAGATCAGCGAGGGCACGGCGCTGTATCTGGACGGCGAGTTGGCCGCTGTGTGCAGCGACGGCACCGCCCTGCAGAACTATCTGAGCAGTCTGCTGGAGCCCTATGAGGACGCGGACGATCCCACGGTCACGGTGGGCTTCAACAAGGATGTTACGCTGGAACACGGCATTTATTTCAATGAAAGCTTCCAGGATGAAGCAGACGTGGAAAACTCCCTCTCCGGCGTGCAGCAGCAGGAGAAGATCTACACCGTTCAGACCGGCGACACGCTGTGGAGCATCGCCCAGAAGAACGACCTGACCTTCCGGGAACTGTGTGAGCTGAACACGAACTTCAAGGGCGCTGTGCTGACAGAAAGCTCTAACATCCAGGCGGGCGACGAATTGATCGTCACCAAGCAGGAAGCTATGCTGGAAGTGCGCATCACCAAGATCGAGACCTGGCAGGAAGAGATCCCGTACACCTCTGAGACGACCAAGTCGGACGAATATGAAGAGGGCACGAAAAAGACGGTGCAGGAAGGCCAGAAGGGCATCCGCAGTGTGACGGCGCAGCGCGTCTACAACACCGACGGCGTGCAGCTTTCGCAGCAGATCCTGAGCACCGAGGTGATCACGGAGCCTGTCACCGAAAAGATCGTGGTGGGCACCAAGAAGAAGGCTGTCAAGACTACCACCAGCTACATCACCGGCAGCGGCCAGTTCATCTGGCCGGTCCCGGGCTACCGCTACTGCTCGCGCTGGTATGGCGGCAACCATAAGGGCGTGGATATCTGCGCCGCCGCAGGCACGCCGATCTATGCATCGGCAGGCGGCACCGTGACCAAAGCGGGCTATGAAAAAGCCGGTGCAGGCACGGGCTACGGCTACTCGGTCATCATCAGCCATTCGGGCGGCTACACCACGGTGTATGCACACTGCCTGTCGCTGGTCGTCCATGCAGGCCAGACGGTCAAGCAGGGCCAGCTGATCGGCTATGTGGGCAGCACCGGACGCTCCAGCGGCAACCACTGCCACTTCGAGATCCGCCACAACGGCAGCTATATTGCGCCGCAGAATGTGTTCAACCGCAGCAAATATAAATAAGGAATGACGCAGAGGGCTTTTTCGAAAGGGAAAGCCCATCTGCTGTATCATGAAATAAAAAGGAGAGATGATCTTATGTCTACCCCTCACAACAACGCCGAAAAGGGCGATTTCGCAAAAACTGTCCTGATGCCGGGTGACCCCCTGCGCGCAAAGTTCATTGCAGACACCTTCCTGCAGGATGTCCGTCAGGTGACCGGCGTGCGCGGCATGCTGGGTTTTACCGGCACCTATGAGGGCCGCCCCATCAGCGTGATGGGCAGCGGCATGGGTATGCCATCCATTGGCATCTATTCTTACGAGCTGTTCAAGTTCTATGATGTGGACAATATCATCCGCATCGGTTCTGCCGGCAGCTACACCGACAAGGCCAAGCTGTTTGACACTGTGCTGGCCACCGGTGCAGTGAGCGAAAGCAATTATGCCCGTGTGCAGAGCGGCTACGACAAGGACATCACCTTCCCCAGCCAGAGCCTGAACGACAAGCTGCGCGCTTCTGCCGCAAAGCAGGGCATCCAGCTGATCGAGGGCAACATCCATTCTTCGGATGTGTTCTACCGCCAGCCCTCCGACGCAAAGCCTACCTACTGGGAAAAGCTGCGTGACGAGCGCGGCTGCCTGTGCGTGGAGATGGAGAGCTATGCGCTGTTTGCCAATGCACAGGTGCTGGGCAAGAACGCCGCCTGCCTGCTGACCATTTCGGACAGCTTCGTCTCGCCGGAGATCACTACCGCCGAGCAGCGCCAGAAGAGCTTCACCGATATGATGAAGGTCGCGCTGGGCGCAGAATACTGAGCGAAAAAGCAAGAATGATCCAGCGCGGCCTGCCTGCAAAAGGGGAGCCGCGC
This sequence comes from Barnesiella intestinihominis, assembly GCA_963656875.1. Classification (GTDB taxonomy): domain Bacteria; phylum Bacillota; class Clostridia; order Oscillospirales; family Ruminococcaceae; genus Faecalibacterium. The sequence goes on from CAVKKE010000051.1 coordinate 8,659, forward strand.
TGTTTTCGCCCCTGAAAAAAACAAAAAGGAGTGACGGATATGACCAATCTGACCTTGGAAGAAAAGAAAGAGCTCATCCGCATGGCGCTGGCAGCCCGGGAAAAAGCCTATGTGCCCTACAGCGATTTCATGGTGGGCGCAGCTCTGCGTGCAAAAGACGGCCGCATCTTCACCGGATGCAATGTGGAGAACGCGGCCTTCACCCCCACCAGCTGCGCTGAGCGCACGGCTCTGTTCAAGGCAGTGTCCGAGGGCGTGACCGAGTTCACCGACATCGCCATTGTGGGCAGCCGCCGCGGTGAGGTGAACAAGCAGATCACTTCGCCCTGCGGCGTGTGCCGCCAGGCTCTGTTCGAGTTCGGCGGGCCGGAGCTGAACGTCATCATGGCAAAAACGCCGGATGATTTCATCGAGCGCAGCATGGACGAACTGCTGCCCTTCGGCTTTGGCCCCTCCAATGTGGCGGGCAACAGCGCCGTGGAGTGAGACAGGCCACTGCAGACAAGTAAAGTGACGTTGATGCGTCAGATGCAGAAAATGACGGGAAAAGACCGGAACAACGGAAAATTTGTGCAAAAGTAATACTTTTCTCGAATTCACACAAAATTTTTGTAAAGAATTTGTAATCGAAATTCGCTTGCATCTGGAAAAGCTTCCCGTTATACTGGAATCGGTAAATGTGCAGGTTTGCGCATTTTATTTGTTTGATACGATTTTTTAAAATAAAAGGAGAGTTTCATTATGATGATTTCTCGTCGTAATTTCCTGGCTGTGGCTGGTGCCGCTGCCGCCGCTGCTGCTCTGACCGCTTGCGGCGGTTCTTCCGCTTCTTCCACCAGCACTGCATCTTCCGCTGCTGCTTCCACCGCTTCCTCCGCTGCTGCTGAAGGCGGCGAGAAGATCGCCAAGGTCGCTCTGGTCTGCGACACCGGTACGATCGATGACGAGAGCTTCAACCAGGCATGCTGGACTGCTGTTTCCGGCTACATGGGCGATGACTGCCAGTACTACATCCCCGAGGCTGACGCTTCCGATGAGGACCGTGAGACCATGATCCGCCAGGCTGTCAATGACGGCGCTGAGGTCATCGTCTGCGTCGGTTACCTGTATGGTGCTTCTCTGGCATGGGCTGCTGACCAGTATCCCGATGTCAAGTTCATCGCTATCGACGTGACTCAGGGCGATATCGGCACCGATACTATCCCCGCTAACTGCTACTGCATCACCTTCAAGGAGGAGCAGGCAGGCTATCTGGCAGGCTACGCCATCGTCAAGGACGGCAAGACCAAGCTGGGCTTCCTGGGCGGCATGGCTGTTCCCGCTGTTATCCGTTTCGGCTACGGCTACGTTCAGGGCGCAGATGCTGCAGCTGCTGAGCTGGGACAGAACATCGAGATCAACTACTTCTACGGCGGCCAGTTCTACGGCGACGCTAACATCACCTCCCGTATGGAGGGCTGGTACTCCAACGGCACTCAGGTCGTCTTCGCATGCGGCGGCGGCATCTACACTTCTGCTGTTGAGGCTGCTCTGAAGAACAACGGCTACGTCATCGGCGTTGACGTTGACCAGAACTACATCGGTGCAAACGGCGTTGCTGACGGTACCTACGCTTACAACCCGTTCATCACCTCCGCTATGAAGGGCCTGACCGAGGCTGTCAACACTGCTCTGGCCGATATCGAGGCTGGCAGCTGGGGCGACATCGCTGCTTCCAACGGCAACTTCGGTCTGGAAGACGGCGATTACGTCGGCCTGCCCACCGATGCAGACAGCTGGAACTTCGAGTCCTTCACCACCGACGAGTACGAGGAAGTCAAGGGCAAGATCAAGAGCGGCGAGATCGTTGTGGACAACAACTCCGACGACGCAACCAAGCCCACCGTCAGCGAGTTCACCACTGTCAACTACATCCAGTAAGACATTTTCTGGCAGGCATGCCTGCTGATGAAATTATAAGTCCCTTTCAAAACAGGGTGCTCCCCAGGCAGGAGCACCCTGTTTTTGTATGCACAAAAGCAGGAAATCTGAAAAAAATTTTTCGGGCAGAATGCAATATAAGTCATACTTTTATCTGTACTTTTCGCCAAAAATGAAAAAAGCTGGATGCAAATTGTCGAAAATCAGGTATAATGAAAGATAGAATAGTATAGGTGTCGCTATGGCACGAAAGGAGAGTGAGCAGATTGGCAGAGGATTTTGTGATCGAGATGCTCCACATCACCAAGGAATTCCCTGGTATCAAGGCAAACGATGATATCACCCTGCAGCTGCGCAAAGGCGAGGTACATGCCCTGCTGGGCGAGAACGGTGCCGGCAAAAGTACGCTGATGAGCGTGCTGTTCGGCCTGTACCAGCCGGAAGCTGGTCAGATCCGCAAGAACGGCAAGGAGGTGGCCATCCGCAACCCCAATGATGCAAACGCATTGGGCATCGGCATGGTGCACCAGCACTTCAAGCTGGTGGAATGCTTCAGCGTTCTGGACAACATCATTCTGGGCGTGGAGCCCAACAAAATGGGCTTTTTGCAGAAAGCGGAAGCACGCAAGAAGGTCGTCGCTCTGAGTGAGAAGTACGGTCTGCGTGTGGACCCGGATGCTCTGATCAGTGATATTTCTGTTGGTATGCAGCAGCGTGTTGAGATCCTGAAGATGCTGTATCGCGACAACGAGATCCTGATTTTTGATGAGCCCACCGCAGTTCTGACCCCGCAGGAGATCGACGAGCTGATGGAAATCATGCGCGGGTTCAAGAAGGAGGGCAAGTCCATCCTGTTCATCACCCACAAGCTGAACGAGATCATGGCAGTGGCAGACCGCTGCACCGTTCTGCGCAAGGGCAAATATATGGGCACCGTGGACATCAAGGACACCACCAAGGAAGAACTTTCCCGCATGATGGTGGGCCGTGATGTGCAGCTGCAGGTGGACAAAAAGCCTGCCCACCCCGGCGAAGTGGTGCTGGACGTGGAAGGCGTCACCATGCACAATGCCCAGCACAAGAAGGACTCGGTCAAGAACGTGTCCTTCCAGGTGCGCGGCGGCGAGATCGTCTGCCTGGCAGGCATCGAGGGCAACGGCCAGACTGAGTTCATCTACGGCCTGACCGGCCTGGAAAAGATCAACAGCGGCAAGATCACGCTGGACGGCAAGGACATCACCAATGAGTCCATCCGTCAGCGCTCCAAGGACGGCATGAGCCATATCCCTGAAGACCGCCATAAGCATGGCCTGGTGCTGGATTACAGCCTGGAAAACAACATGGTGCTGCAGCGCTACTGGCAGCCTGAATTCCAGAAGAATGGCTTCATCCGTTCCGATAAGGTGCGTGAGTATTCCGACAAGCTGATCGCCCAGTACGACGTGCGCAGCGGCCAGGGCAGCGTTACCACCGTGCGCAGTATGTCCGGCGGCAACCAGCAGAAAGCCATCATCGCCCGCGAGATCGACAAGGACCCCAAGCTGCTGGTGGCGGTTCAGCCCACCCGCGGCCTGGACGTGGGCGCCATCGAGTATATCCACCGTCAGATCGTGGCCGAGCGCGACAAGGGCAAGGCCGTTCTGCTGGTCAGCCTGGAACTGGACGAGGTCATGAACCTGTCCGACCGTATCCTTGTGATGTACGAGGGCGAGATCGTGGGCGAGTTTGACCCCAAGACCACCACCGTGCAGGAGCTGGGCCTGTATATGGCAGGCGCGCGCAAGCAGGGAAAGGAGAGCAAATAACACATGAACAAGAAAAAACTTTCCCACAGCAGCCTCAACAGCTCCATCACCAGCGTGCTGGCAGCTCTGCTGTGCATCCTGATCGGCCTGGCGGTCGGTTTTCTGGTGCTGCTGGCCATCAACCCGGCCCATGCCTGGAGCGACGGCTTCGTCCGCATCCTGAAGGGCGGCTTCCATGATGCCCCCTACGGCGTCGGCAAAGAGCTGGCCAATGCCGCTCCCCTCATCATGACCGGTCTGTCCGTGGCGTTTGCCTTCAAGACTGGCCTGTTCAACATCGGCGCAGCCGGTCAGTACACGCTGGGTGCTTTCGGCGCTCTGTACTGCGCCATCATGCTCAAGCTGCCCTGGGTCGTCTGCCTGCTGGTGGCTGCCCTGCTGGGCGGCATCTGGGGCGCCATCCCCGGCTTCTTCAAGGCCTACTTCAACATCAACGAGGTCATCACCTCCATCATGTTCAACTGGATCGGCCTGTATCTGGTGAATGAGCTCATTTACCAGAACGGCACCGGCCCCATGTACGATGTGCGCAACACCCGCACCATCAACATCGGCAAGAGCGCTGAGTACGCTCAGTCCGTCATCCCGGACTTCGGCCTGAACAAGATGTTCCAGACCAACAGCACCACCATCGCCATCTTCCTGGCGGCTGCAGTGGCCATTCTGATCTGGGTCGTGCTGAACAAGACCACCTTCGGCTATGAGCTGAAAGCTGTCGGCCTGAACAAGAGCGCTGCCCGCTATGCCGGCATCAACGAGAAGAAAAATATCATCCTCTCCATGGCAATTGCCGGTGCACTGGCCGGTTTCGGCGCGGGCCTGTACTACCTGTCCAACGTGTCCCAGTGGAACCCGCTGAACTCCACCAGCCTGCCCGCCATGGGCTTCAACGGCATCTCCGTCGCCCTGCTGGCAAGCTCCAACCCCATCGGCACCATCTTCTCCGCAATCTTCATCTCCCACATCTCGGTCGGCGGCTCCTTCCTGTCTACCAAGTATTACCCCACTGAGATCTCGGATCTGATCAGCGGCATCATCATCTATCTGTGTGCATTCTCCATGCTGTTCCGCGGCAAGATTCACGCACTGCTGTTCAAGAATGCCGACAAGACCAATGTGAACGCAGAGCCTGCTGCTCCTGCAAAATCTGCAACCGAAAAGGAGGGCAAGTGATATGCTGCTTCTGATCAAATATACACTGCTGTATGGCATCGTGCTGATGCTGGTGGCACTGGGCGGCATGTTCAGTGAGCATTCCGGCATCATCAACATCGCACTGGAAGGCATCATGGTCATCGGCGGCGTGGCCGGTGTCCTCACTCTGACCATGCTGCCCTCCGGCATGCCCGCGTTCCTTGTGGTGCTGATCTCCATTCTGGTGGCAGCTCTGGCCGGCATGGTCTACAGCCTGCTGCTGGCCTTTGCGTCCATCAACCTGAAAGCTGACCAGACCATCGGCGGCACAGCCCTGAACCTGCTGGCCACTGCCATCGCTGTGGTCATTGCAAAGTATTTCAGCGAGAGCGGTAGCGCCAAGCTGACTTACTCCAACAAGCCTTTCCTGTTCAGCATCGGCGGCCTGGAGCTGAGCGTCTTTGTGCCGCTGGGCATCATCCTGCTGATCATCAGCTACGTCGTGCTGTACAAGACCCGCTTCGGCCTGCGTCTGCGTGCCTGCGGTGAGCATCCTCAGGCTGCGGACTCTGTGGGCATCAATGTCTATAAGATGCGCTACGCCGGTGTTATCATTTCCGGCGCCCTGGGCGCCATCGGCGGCATGGCCTACATCGTGCCCCCGGTTCAGACCTGGAACTTTGAAGTTGGTGTTGCCGGTGCAGGCTTCCTCGCCATGGCTGTTATGATCTTCGGCCAGTGGAAGCCCTTCAACATCTTCGGCGCAGCAATGTTCTTCGCCGTGTTCAAGAGCCTGGCCAACATCGCAGACTCCACCTTCCTGGCACAGCTGCACTGGTCCAGCAACATCTACAACATGATGCCGTTTGTGGCGTCCATGATCATTCTGGCGTTCACCTCCAAGAACAGCATGGCACCCAAGGCGGAGGGCATCCCTTACGACAAGGGTTCCCGTTAAGCCAAACGGACGCACAAAACAATACGGGCGCAGCTGCTTTTCCGGGCGGCTGCGCCTTTTGTGCTTCAAAAATGCTAAAATTGGACAAAATTTACAGAAAATTGCTTGCTATTCTCTGAATTTTTGCTATACTGAGACTATAATGTCGTACTATTTCGAATAGGAGCGTGATACGATGCGCATTTATGATCTGATCGCAAAAAAGCGCGACGGCGGCACCCACAGCCGCGAGGAACTGGAAACTATCGTCAACGGCTACGTCAGCGGTGACGTGACAGACTACCAGATGGCTGCTTGGATGATGGCCGTCTATCTGCGCGGCATGACCGACGAAGAAACTGCAGAGCTCACCGATGTGATGGCCCACAGCGGCGTTATGGTAGACCTTTCCCCAATTCCGGGCATCAAGGTGGACAAGCACTCTACCGGCGGTGTGGGCGACAAGACCACGCTGGTCATTGCCCCCATCGTGGCGGCCTGCGGTGTGAAGATCGCCAAGATGAGCGGCCGCGGCCTGGGCCACACCGGCGGCACCATCGACAAGATGGAGAGCGTGCCCGGCACCAAGACCGCCCTCTCGCAGGAAGAGTTTTTCGCTCAGGTGAACAAGATCGGCCTGTCGGTCATCGGCCAGAGCGAGGGCATCGCCATCGCGGATAAAAAGATGTACGCCCTGCGCGACGTCACCGCCACCGTCAGCTGTATCCCGCTGATCGCATCCAGCATCATGTCCAAGAAACTGGCTTCCGGTTCGGATGCCATTCTGCTGGACGTCACCACCGGCACCGGCGCATTCATGAAGACCGTGGATCAGAGCATTGAGCTGGCAAAGCTGATGGTGTCCATCGGCACCCACCACGGCCGTCGGGTCGCCGCCATGATCACCGACATGGACACCCCGCTGGGCCATAACATCGGCAACAGCCTGGAGGTCATGGAGAGCATGGATGTGCTCAAGGGCCACGGCCCCGCCGACCTGACCGAGGTGTGCCTGCAGCTGGCCACCAATATGCTGGTGCTGGCCGATAAGGGCACCCCCGCCGAGTGCCGTGCCATGGCCGAGGCTGTGATCGCAGACGGCTCTGCCTTTGCAAAGTGCAAGGAGATGTTCGCGGCCCAGGGCGGCGACACCCGCGTGCTGGACGACTACAGCCTGTTCGAAAAGCCCGCCGCCAGTTATGAGCTGCTGGCCGAGCAGGATGGTTACATCGTGGCAAACGACGCCGAGAAGATCGGTTCCGCCAGCGTGCTGCTGGGGGCGGGCCGCCAGAAGAAGGGGGACTCGTTGGACTTTGCCGCCGGCATCACCCTGCACAAGAAACGCGGCGACTATGTGCATAAGGGCGAAAGCCTTGCCACTTTCTACGGCGCAGCGGACAAGTTTGAAGCTGCAGCAGCTGAGTACCGCAGCGGCCTTGTCTATGGCCCGGAGAAGCCGGAGGAAGCTCCGCTGGTGTATGCACTGGTGAACAAAGACGGCGTGGAGCGCTACTAAATGCCCAAAAAGTTCCCGGAATGGCCTGCTCCGGGGGCTTTTTGGCGTCATTTGGCAGTTTTTTGTTGCATAACCCGGAAAAGTGTGGAACTTTGGGGCGGGATATGCTATACTATGCTGTATTCGCGCTGTCCCGGCGGAAGGGACACGGAAGAGAAAGGACTTGTTATGAAGATCATTCTGGTGGGCGGCGGCAAGGTCGGCACGGCGCTGGCACGGCAGCTCAGCGAAGAGGGCCACAACGTGACAGTTGTGGACACCAACAAGGCTCGCGTAGAACATCTGACAGAAAGCTATGACGTGCTGGGCATCGTGGGAAACGGTTCCTCCATTACCACGCTGGCAGAGGCAGGCATTGAGGATGCAGACGTGTTCATTGCGGTCACCGGTTCCGACGAACTGAACCTGCTGTGCTGCATGTTTGCGAAAAAGGCGGGCCGCTGCCACGCCATCGCCCGTGTGCGCAACCCGTCCTACAGCCATGAGCTGGACTTTATCAAAAAGCAGATCGGCATTTCGGCCATCATCAACCCGGAAATGGCCGCAGCAAAGGAGATCTCCCACCTGCTGCGCTTCCCGGGCGCAAGTAAGATCGACACCTTTGCGGGCGGGCGTGTGCGGCTCATCAAATTTGCCCTGACTGCGGCGCAGGAGCTGGACGGCGTGGCCATCCGCGAGATCCCCACCCGCCTGAAGAGCGACATTCTGGTCTGCGCGGTGGAGCGTGACGGCGGGGTCATCATCCCCAATGGTAACTTCGTGCTGAAGACCGGCGACCAGGTCACCTTTCTGGCCACCCAGGAAAAGGCCCATGAGTTCTTCCAGCGCATCCATCTGGCGGTGCGCCCGGTGCGCAATGCCCTGATCGTGGGCGGCGGTGCCATTGCCTTCTATCTGAGCCAGGAACTGCTGGAAAACCATGTGCGCGTGCGCATCGTGGAGCGGGACCCGGAGCGCTGTGTGGAACTGGCCGAGCAGCTGCCCGGCGCACAGATCCTGAACGAGGACGGCTCCAACCGCGAGTTCCTGCTGTCCGAGGGCATGGAGTCCACCGAAGCATTCGTGGCCCTGACCAATATTGATGAGGAAAACGTACTTCTGACCCTGTTCGCCAAGAAGCACTCTCATGGCAAGCTGGTCACCAAGGTCAATCGTCTGGAATTTGACGACATTCTGGCCGGGCTGGATCTGGGCAGCGTGGTCTACCCCAAGTACA
>CAVKKE010000052.1:0-17163 GCA_963656875.1 Barnesiella intestinihominis
GTAGGCGTTGGCAAAGCGGTGCGTCTCGTCCTGAATCGCGGTGATGAAGGTAAAGGTGCCCCGGTTCATGTTGATGGCAATTTCCCGCCCGTCACTGTCCACAATGGCACGGGTGCGGTGGTGGTCATCCTTCACCATGCCGTACAAAGGCACATCCGCCAGGGCGGTCCCGGCCAGCGCTTCCTTGGCCGCGCTCACCTGGCCCCGGCCGCCGTCCATCAGCAGCAGATCCGGCTTCTGGCCAAACCAGTTGCTGCTGGGTTCGCCGCTTTTGGCAAGTTCCGCATACTTTTCGTACTCTGCCGCCCGGCGGGACACCGTTTCCGCCAGCGAGGCATAGTCGTCCGTACCGGCCACAGTTTTCATCTTGAACCTGCGGTAGCCCGCCTTGAAGGGCTTGCCGTCCTTGAAGGTGACCATGCCGCACACGCTGGAGCCATCGCCCCAGTTGGAGATGTCGTAGCTTTCAATGGCGCGGGGAGGCTTGGCAAGGCCCAGCACCTGGGCCAGCTCGTCCAGCAGCTTTTCCTCCCGGGCATAGCGGCCGCTCTCCCGGGCCAGACGCTCCACCGCGTTGGTGTGGGCCATCTCTACCAAACGGGCCTTGTCGCCGCGCTGGGGCACATAGAACTGCACCTCACTGCCGCGCTTTTCGTTCAGGGCCTGCTGCAGGGCATCGCTGTCCGGCGGCAGCTCGTCCACTGCAATGATCTTGGGGATCTGCTCATCGTCCAGATAGTACCGGGGCAGAAATTCCTCCCGCACGGCGGCAATATCGGACGTATCGTGGAACAAAAATTCCCGCTTGTCGGTCAGCCGCCCCTCCCGGAAGCGCAGCACCGCCGCGCACACGCTGTTGGGGGTGCCGGCCAGGGCCACCACGTCCATTTCCACGTCCGGGTCTACCACCACTTTCTGCCCGGCGCTTACCTTGGTGATGGCGCTGATCTGATCCCGGATGAGGGCTGCCGTTTCAAATTCCAGCCGGTCGGAAGCTTCCAGCATCCGCTCGTTCAGGGTTTTGAGGATGTCCTTTTTGCCGTAGCGGATCAGGTGCACGGCGCTCTTCACGGCCTGATTGTAGTTCTCGCAGCTGATTTTGCCGCTGCACACGGCCATGCACTTGCCGATGTGAGCGTTCAGGCAGGGCCGCCCCTTGCCGATGTCCTGGGGGAAGCGCTTATTGCACCGGGGCAGCCGGAAGGCATCCAGGGCCGTCTCGGTCATTTCCCGGGCCGCAAAGGCCGAGGTGTAGGGGCCGATGTACTCGGCTCCGTCTTCCTCTTTTTGCAGCACAAAGGAAAGGCGCGGCCAGTCCTCTTTGGTCACCTTGATATAGCTGTAGCCCTTGTCGTCCTTGAGCAGAATGTTGTATTTGGGGGTATGGGCCTTGATCTGGCTGGCTTCCAGTACCAGGGCCTCGAACTCGCTCTGGCAGACGATCACATCAAAGGCGTAGGCGTGGGCGATCATCTGGCTGACCTTGTTGTCGTGGGGCACCCCCTCACGGAAATACTGGCTCACCCGGATGCGCAGGCGCTTGGCCTTGCCGATATAGATGATGGTGTCGCTTTTGTCCCGGATGATGTACACCCCGGGCAGCAGCGGCAGCATACAGGCCTTTTGGTACAGTTCCGCCTTGGTCATTCGGCATCAGCCTCAGCAGCCTTTTCGGCCCTGCGCTTTCTGCAGTAGAAGATATCCCCCAGGCAGCTCAGGATGCCTGCCACGTTCAGCACCCAGACCCACCACTTGGCGCGCTGGTCCGTGAGCAGTTCCAGCAGCGCATGGGCCGCCAGCAGAATGCTGAACATGGCCAGGAACACATACCAGGGCTTGCCGGAATCACACAGGGCTACAAACTTTTCCATACGGCTTTGGGGTTTCTCGCTCATAAAAGGGCCTCCTGTTCCAAATCATTCCAATACCAAAAAAGCGGCAGGGAACCCCCGCCGCTTTCGGTTGCTTGTTGCGCAGAATTACTCTGCAAAGCCGGACTCCACCAGCTTGATCAGGCCGTCCACGGCAGCCTGCTCGTCTGCGCCATCGGCAATGATGCGGATGGTGGTGCCGCCCACGATACCCAGAGACAGAACGCCCAGCAGGCTCTTTGCGTTCACGCGGCGCTCTTCCTTCTCGACCCAGATGGAAGACTTGAACTCGTTTGCCTTCTGAATGAAGAAGGTAGCCGGACGAGCGTGCAGACCAACCTGATTTTCAACGGTAACTTCTTTCACGTACATAGTAAAGCGCTCCTATCTAATATCGTTTTGGGTACAAAATTTGTATAGTGTGCCTGTTGCGTTACACTCATTTTAGCGCAAGTCGAAACGGTTGTACAGCCCCCCAGCGCATTTTTGGCGGATTCTCCAATGAAAGAGGGGGCATTTTTCATTATTTATACAAAGATAATAAAAATATTCCCTCAACGTTAGCGGGTAGATACAAAAGTTTTCAACATTTTTTCGACCGCCGGGCAGTTTCTCGCCCGATTTTGTGCGTTTTCGGCACGATATCCTCCGGCTCGACAGCCCGTTTTCGCCCCGTTTACTGTTCTGTGCTGCCCTCGTAGCGCATCCGGACAAGGGCGCATTTCTTCACTACAGCGGGGTACTGCTCGGGGGTGAATTCCAGCTTCATTTCCCCGGTCATTTTCCAGCCCATGCGGGTGTAAAGAGCGATGGCCCGGGCGTTAGTGTTCAGCACGCTGAGCACCGGGTGTTTGTGCTCCGGCAGCTTGCGGCGGGCAAAGTCCAGCATCTTCATGCCGATGCCCTTTTCCCGGGCACTCTCGGTGACAAACAAATGCTCGACATGGCCCACCTTGTGGTTGATGCTGACGATTCCGTCCGGCACATCCTTGGTGGTGTGCAGATAGCACACCCATCCGGCAGCCTTTTCCTGCCGCAGCTGCAGAAGATATTCCTCTTCGCTCAGGCTCCGGCAGTATTCCTCGGTCCAGTTTTCGGCGCAAACCGTGCGGCGGCCTTCCGCAAAGATGCGTGCGGCGGCAGCGAACTGCTCATCAGTCTTGACCAGACGCATGTTCTCGCCCCGCTTCCACTTGGGCAGTTCCGTCACGGGGTGAGTCTCACACCACTGCTCATAGAGCTCCGGGCGGCGCAGGCGTGTGCGCTCCCGGCTCTGCTCTCCGCGCCAGGCATCGATCTTCTGGTGGTCGCCGCCCAGCAGCACCTGCGGCACAGCGCGGCCTTCCCACACCTCAGGGCGGGTGTACTGCGGATATTCCAGCAGGCCGTCCCAGTAGCTTTCTTCCTCATAGCCCTTCTGTTCCGCCAGAACACCGGGCTTCAGGCGCAGCACGCTGTCCGCCACCACAAGGCTGGCCAGCTCGCCGCCGGTGAGGATATAGTCACCGATGGAGATCTCCTCGTCCGCAAACGCATCAATGACACGCTCGTCGATTCCCTCATAGTGGCCGCAGACCAACGTCAGATTATCGTACTGGGCCAGACGCTTTGCGTGCTCTTCGGTGTAGCGCCGACCGCCTGCCGTCAGGAACACGATGTGCGGAGCCGGACGGCCCTGCTCGGACACTTCCTTCTGCACGGCGCGTAGGCAGTCCGCGATGGGCTGAGCGTACAGCACCATGCCGCAGCCGCCGCCGTAGGGATAGTCGTCGGTCTGCTTCTGCTTATTCAGGGTGTAATCCCGGATCTGGTGGCAGTGGGTCTCAATATAGCCGCGCTTTGCCGCACGGCCGATGATGCTGGCGTCCAGCACCTGCTGGCACATTTCCGGGAACAGGGTCACGATGTCCACACGCATTCCCATGGCTCACTCTTCCTCCCGCTCACTGTCAAAGTCGTCGTCTAGCAGGCCCGGGATGGGCGTGACGAGAATATAACCTTCCGGCGGGTTGCGCTCTTTCAAAAAGGCGTCCACCCCCGGGAACATATACTCTTTGCCGCTAGGGGCTTTGACGGTGTAGATATCCTGTGCACCAGGGTGATCCACGCTGGTCACCACACCGTACACCTTGCCGGTGTCGGCATCCCGCACTTCGCACCCGATGAGGTCGGCCACATACCAGCGGCCTGCGGGCAGGGTGGCATCATTGCGGTCAAAGTAAAACACCTGTCCCCGCAGTGCACGGGCGGCGTCCATGTCGTTGACGCCCTCCAGCTGCAGCAGAGCCATCTGGCCCTGCGCACGGATGGACACGATCTTCCAGGCTTTTCCGCCCTGAGCGGAGGAATACAGTCTACCCACCTTTTTCAGAAAGTTGACGCCGTCGCACCAAAGCTCCAGCTTCATTTCGCCGCGCACGCCGTGGGTGGTCACGACCTTGCCCGCTTCCAGATATTGCTGCATAAATTTGCTCCTATAATCAAAAAGGCCCCTTGCCGCAAGGGCAAAGGGCCTGTAGGGTGCTCAGTCGATCTCAACAAGGACCTTTTCATCGACCCGCACAGCAGCCGCGCGCATCACCACACGAATGGCTTTTGCGATCCGGCCCTGCTTGCCGATGACACGGCCCATATCTCCCTCTGCCACGCTCAGGTGGTAGACGATGGTGCCGTCCTCGCGGGGCTCGTCCACCGTGACTTTGACGGCGTCCTTGTCCTCCACGAGACCGCGGGCAACTGCCAGCAACAGCTCCTGCATGAGTCAGCCCTCCCTACTTACAGAATGTTGGACTTCTTCAGCAGGACGCGGACGGTATCGGTGGGCTGTGCGCCGTTGGCGATCCACTGCTTTGCCTTCTCAGCGTCGATCTTCACCTCAGAGGGCTCCTTGTTGGGATCGTAGGTGCCGATCTCTTCGATGAAACGGCCGTCGCGGGGGAAGCGACTGTCAGCAACAACAACACGATAGAAGGGAGCCTTCTTGGCGCCGACGCGGCGCAGACGAATCTTAACTGCCATGGTAAATATCCTCCAAAAATTGTTTTGTGCGGCCCTTGCGGGCGCATGTTGATTATATTGTACAAACCCGCAAGGGGGTTGTATACCTGAATTATTTCAGCCCGCGGAAAGCATTGGGGTTGCCCATCATGCCGCCCAGACGGCGGGCAAAGCCCTTTGGGCTCTTTTTGAACTGCTTCATCATCTTCTGCATCATCTCAAACTGCTTCAGCAGCTTGTTGACGTCCGCCACGGTGGTGCCGCTGCCTGCGGCGATGCGGCGCTTGCGCTTGGGGTTGATGATGGAAGGCTTTTCGCGCTCTTCCTTGGTCATGGAATAGATCATGGCCTCGATGCGGTCAAACGCCTTTTCGTCTACCTGGCTGGGGTCGATGCCGCTGCCGCCGGGCAGCATGCTCAGCATCGCACCTGCGCCGCCCATCTTGCGGATCTGTGCAAACTGGTCCAGCATGTCGTTCATGTCGAACTTGTTCTCCAGCATCCGCTTGGCGGTCTCTTCGGCCTGCTTTTCGTCCGCAGTCTCCTGCGCACGCTCGATCAGGCTCAGCACATCGCCCATGCCCAGGATGCGGCTTGCCATGCGGTCGGGGTGGAACACATCCAGGTCATCCAGCTTTTCGCCGGTGCCCTGGAACTTGATGGGCTTGCCAGTGACAGCCAGCACGGAAAGTGCTGCACCGCCGCGGGTGTCGCCGTCAGTCTTGGTCAGGATGATGCCGTCCACGCCCACCGTCTCATTGAAGGTCTTGGCAACGTTCACAGCGTCCTGACCTGCCATGGCGTCCACCACCAGCAGGGTCTCATCCACAGGCACGGCTTCCTTGATGTCCACCAGCTCCTGCATGAGCACTTCGTCGATCTGCAGACGTCCGGCGGTATCGAGGATCACGATGTCATTGCCGTAATCCTTCGCGTGTGCCAGCGCCTTTCTGGCGATCTCCGGCGGCTTTGCGCCCGGCAGAGTGAACACCGGTGCGCCCGCCTGTTTGCCCACCACCTGCAGCTGATCGATAGCAGCAGGGCGGTAAATGTCACAGGCCACCAGCATGGGGCGGCGGCTCTGTTTGATATAGTATTTTGCCAGCTTTGCGGCGTGGGTGGTTTTGCCGTTGCCCTGCAGGCCGCAGAGCATGATGACCGTCTGGCCTTTGTTCTTGATGTTCAGGCGGGCTGCTTCGCTGCCGCCCATCAAAGCGATCAGCTCTTCGTTGACGATCTTGACCACCTGCTGGGCGGGGGTCAGACTTTCCATGACCTCCTGGCCCATAGCGCGCTCAGACACCTTTGCGCAGAAGTCCTTGGCCACCTTGTAGTTGACGTCGGCTTCCAGCAGTGCCATGCGCACCTCGCGCATGGCAGTCTTGATATCTGCTTCGGTCAGCTTGCCGTGGCCGCGCAGCTTTTTGAACACACCGGCAAGGCGGTCGCTCAGAGATTCAAATGCCATTGTGCGGTGCTCCTTTCAAATATCAGCTTTCATTTGCTTCGTCGATGGAACGGATCAGTTCCAGCATCTTTGTCAGCTGCCGGGCATACTCGGTGGTGGTCAGCCCTCCCGGGCCGGTGCACTCGAACCGTGCATCAATGACCATCTGTTCCAGCTCTTCCAGCTTCTGCTGCACGCGGCGGTAGCGCGCTGCAAAACCGACCTTCTCCTCCAGCTCCCGCAGTGCGTTCTCACCATGCTTGATGGTGTCCCGCGCCCCCTGACGGGTGATGCCGAAGTTCTCGCCGATCTCACTCAGCGAGAGGTCATCGTTGTAATACTGGCGCAGCATCTCGCGCTGCTTTTCGGTCAGCGCCTCACCGTAAAAGTCGAGCAGATAGCCCATTTCCAGATCTTTTGCCATCCCTTGACCCCCGGTGTTCCGCCTTCGCTTTCGAGAAGTGATGTAAAGGTTTTTTGCTTTACGGATGAAGTATAGCAGAAGCATTGCCCGCTGTCAAGAGCCTTTCGGAGATTTTTCCAGAAAATCCGGCAAAAATTCGCTGTTTTTGCTAAAACGCATCTTGACGCGCACAGCCCTTTTGCGTTAGGATAATATTGTTGTATCCAATGAAAGGGGGCTTTCCGTGCCGATTTACCCGAATTTTTATCAGACGCTCACCGCCTGCCCCATCGTGGAGTTGCGGGGCTATGCCGCAGCCTGCGGGGTGAAAGGGCGGCTTTATGCCTATCTGGACTTTTCCGGCCCCACCGGCACGGCCCGCGACGGCCTTGCCGAAGGGATGCTGGCCCTCGCCATTGAGAAAAAGAAGCTTTTGCCCGGCCAGCCCATCATTGAAGCGGCGTCCGGCCCCTTTGCGGCAGCGCTGACGCTGGCGGGCCTCACCGCCGGGCACCCTGTGGTGCTGGTGATGCCGGAGGACGCCCCTGCCCTGCGGCAGGAAACGCTGCTGCGGCTGGGCGCTCAGATCCAGCACAGCCCCGCCCGCAGCGGTGCCGCCGGGGCACGCCGCCTTGCCGCCCAGACTGCCGCCGCCAACCACTGGTATGACATGAACTGGCTGGCCAACGACGACAACCCGGAATATCACCGCCGGGTCACCGGCCCCGCCATCGTGCAGGCCATTGCCCGGGAGGGCAAAAGCGCCGTGGATGCCATCGTCATCGGTGTGGGCAGCGGCGGCACGGTCACCGGCGTGGGCGAAACCATCAAGGCGTGGACAAATGACGTCCGCATCGCGGCTGTGGAGCCTTATGAGTCCCAGGCGCTGGGCGGCGGGCTCACCGGCCCTCACGGCATCAGTGACATGGGCTATGGCTTTGTGCCGGACAACTTCAATGCCTATGTGGTGGACAACGTAGTGGCTGTGAACACCACAGACGCCCAGCGTGCAGCCCAGAAAGTTCTGCGCACCGACGCTATTCCGGCTTCGGTGGCTTCCGGTGCTGTGCTGCAGGCCGCGGCCCAGCTCATCCATGTGGGAGCCAGCCGCTCCGCTCTCGCCATCCTGCCCGGGCGGCAGCTCATCAATACATTATAATACGGGTATGGGATGCCTCGCCACCGGCTGCTCCGGCAGGATGACGCGACGCCATGTCTGAAGGTTGGGCTGGTATTATAATCGACGATGGTTTCTTTCGGGGAGTACGAGGGCTGACCCACGCTGGAGGTCTGGCGAGCGTCAGCAGGACGGAGCAGCCAGTGCCAAGGCAATTCAGCTTTCCCGGGCAGGCCAGCAGATAGCTTTCCACGCAAATGAATACGGGTTGTGGCACCCAGCATATGTATCGCGCCTTGAGCGGCACGCACATATTGCTGGCCACGGCCCCAACAGCGATTCCCTGTTTCCGCCACTGGCGGCGGTCATCGTTGTTGCAGGCCATTCCATCGCCCGCCCTACTGCCTGCGGCAGCAGGGTCCCACCCCAGCGGATCATTTGCTTAGGAAACTATCTGCCGGCCTGCCTATGCACTACTTTATAAAATAAAGAAAGGATTTTTCAAAACTTCCATGACAAAAGATATGACCACAGGAGCCATTACGCCGCTCCTGATCAAATTCACCGTTCCTCTGGTGCTGGGCAACCTGTTCCAGCTTACCTATAACGCTGCCGACAGCATCATTGTGGGCAAATTCGTGGGCGAAGAAGCCCTTGCCGCCGTCGGCACCGCCAATCCCCTGATGACGCTGGCCATCCTGTTCATCAATGGTATGTGCCTGGGTGCCGGCATTCTGGTCAGCACTGCTTTCGGTGCGGGCGATACCAAACTGGTAGAGCGTCAGGTGTCCACTACCGCCATTGCCGGCACAGCGTTCTCGCTGGCGTTCTCTGCAGTGTGTGTGCTGCTGGCAAACCCGCTGCTGCGCCTGCTGCAGGTTCCCACCGATATCCTGCCCATTGCCGTGAATTATCTGCGCATCGTGTTTGCGGGCCTGATCTTCACCTTCTTCTACAATTTCCTTGCCGCCACCATGCGTGCGCTGGGTGACAGCAAGAGCGCCCTGTATTTCCTGATGATCTCCGCCGTGCTGAATGTCGGCGGCGACCTTTTCTTCGTGCAGGCGTTGGGCTGGGGCAGCGAGGGCTGCGCCCTGTCCACCGTGCTCAGCGAAGCCATGTGCTGCGTGCTGTGCATCCTGTACATCCGCTGGAAAGTTCCCGTGCTGCAGCTGGGCAGGCGCTGGCTGGTGTTTGACGCTTCCCTGCTGCGCAAAACGGTCAGTTACGGCTGGGCCAGCGCCATGCAGCAGGCCACCGTGCAGGCCGGCAAGATCGTGGTGCAGGCCATCGTGAACACCATGGGCGTCAACGCTATGGCTGCGTTTGCCGCTGCTTCCCGCATCGACGATTTTGCCTACACCCCGCAGCAGAACATCGCCCACGCCATGACCACCCTGATGGCTCAGAACCGCGGTGCCGGCAAAAAGGACCGCGTGAAGCAGGGCTTCCTCTGCGGCCTGCGCATCGAGCTGGTGTACGGCGTGTTCATTGCGGTGGTGTGCTACGCCTTCGCCACCCCCATCATGAAAATGTTCGCCACTGAGCCGGATGTCATCCGACTGGGCGTGCGGTTCCTGCGCACGGTATCCCTGTTCTATCTGATGCCCGCTGCCACCAACGCCATCCAGGGCTTCTTCCGCGGCATCGGCGACCTGAAAGTCACGCTGGTCAGCAGCACTCTGAGCATGCTGGGCCGCATCCCCGCCGCCGCTCTGTTCGTTCTGGTGATGAAAATGGAGATCGAAGCTCTGCCCTACAGCTACGGCGTGGGCTGGCTGTTCATGCTGATCTACGAACTGCCTATGCTGGTGCGCTACCTGCGCAATAACGAGCTGTAAGGTTTCTTTTTCCATAAACGCACAGAGGCCCCCGCACCATTTCCGGTGCGGGGGCCTCTGTTATTTCACGCTCTTATTTTGCGGCGTACCAGTCCTTGCTGGGCTGATACTCGCCTGCCGTTACGGCAGTGTTCTGATAGTACAGGGTGCCGTCTGCACCACGGGTGTACTGGGAGAAGAACTCGTTCCAGATGGCAACGCTCTCTTCCTGCAGGTAAACGTGCGGGGTATCCTTGACCACCGTGTACTTGACCAGCGGCACATTGCCTGCATCGGCAAAGCTCTTGGTGATAAAGGCGCCTTCATTGGAAGTGCTCTCGGCAACGGCTGCTTCACTGGTCGCATTGTGTGCGTTCCAGCCCTGCAGAGCCTTGACCGTAGCGTTATCTTCCACCAGTTCCGGCACACCAGCCGAGTCGTACTCGCCCAGGAAAGCCCAGACCGGCAGCAGCACGGACGGGTCAATTTCATCGGAGGGCGTGTTCATGTAGCCAACCGGTGCAATAGCGGCAAAGCGGCTTGCATAGCGGGAACCAGTTGCCCAGGTCATCAGACTGCCGTTGGAGTGACCGGTAGCATAAATGCGGGTCTTGTCGATCTTGTAATCGCTCTCCATGCGGTCCAGCAGGGTATCAATGAAGTTGAGATCCACATTCGGGTCAGTGCCTTCTCCGGCCAGTGCACTGAATGCGCCTGCCAGCCACATAGCCGTGGGGATGTTGCCCATCAGATCAGCCGGACGCACCAGACCCTGTGCAAACACCACGATAAAGCCGTTCTTCTCGGCCACATCGTACCAGCGGGATTCCTCGGCAATAGCGTACATAGAAGCGGTATAGCCGTGCATCACCAGCACCAGCGGAACTTCCTTACTGCCGGTGTAGCTGGTGGGCACATAGACCATCCAGCGGCGCAGTTCGCCGTTGACCCACTCCTCGTGGATGTCGTATCCACGGCGGGTAAAGTCCTCAGCCTTTGCCACACGGCCCGGCAGCTGCATCGCCATAAAGCGCTTGTTCTGGCCGGAGAACTTATTCCAGATCGTGGCGGGGCACTGTGCCTTTTCCGTTACCCACACCTCTGCATCCGAGCCTGCACGGCCGCTGGTGTAAACACCGCTGCCCTTTGCCACGGCCTGATTTGCGCTCAGGTAATAGTTCAGTGCAGCCTTATTGGTGGTCTCGGCACCGGAGCGGATGAACCATACCGGCGTATCCACGGTCTTTGCGGCAATGGATTCTTCCTGCACGCCGCGGGTCGTATCACCGGGGAAGGGCAGCACGTACTCGCCGCCCACTGCTTCCAGCGAAGCAGCCGGAACTTCGGCTGCATCCACAGCGCAGATAGAGCTGAAATCGCTGGCCCAGCGGGCACCGAACAGCAGTGCAGCTGCGCCGCCTTCTTTGTAGCCGACCAGTGCAGTGTGGGATTTATCCATCGAGAAAGCACCCTTGAGGCTGGTGCCTTTCTTGCGCATCAGCTGGTACAGACCATCCAGCGTTGCGGCATCATCGCGGCCATCCGCACGCAGATCCAGATTCCAAGTGCCGCCATCCTTCGGGCCGATAAATGCGATACCGATGTGGTTCTTCTGCGCAACGGCTCGCCACAGGCGGCCGGTAGCAGAAGTCGAAAATGCTTTTGCCGTGGTGTGATCCGGTGTCATGATGATGGCTGCCGGTGCCCAGGGATCCATGCCATCCGGCAGATAGTAAGTTGCGGTGCCGGTGGTCTCGTTGTTCACGGTGACCGGAACATCATGGAACATGCCGACATTCACGTTCAAGTACGGGTTCTCCGGGTCGTAAGCAAAGGTCTTGCCCTCGCCAATGCCCATGGCAGCGCTCTTGCGGTCTACAGTAGTCCGCAGATCACCGTTGGTCTCATCTACATCCGCAGCAAATGCCGCAGGGGCCATAGCTGCAACCGTTGTGCCCAGTGCTGCAGCAGCAGAGAGCTTCATAAAGTCACGACGCTTCATCGTAATTTCTCCTTCTGGCGTGTTTTTGCACGCGCATATCCATCCGTTTTTGCGTTCTTCAATTTTTCAAGCAGGTGCGCACCAGCTTTTATGCATTGTATAAAGAATACCATTTTTCAGGAGTTTGTAAATAGGTTTTCATGCTTTTTGTCATAACTAATATATTAATATACCAATTTTTGTGGATATTTTCCCTTTTGGGGTACAAAAAAACAGGAGCGGCTGCATCTTTTCATGCAGCCGCTCCTGTTGCGGTTCTTTTTGATTACTTGCGGTTTGCCAGCAGGTTCTCGATCTTCTTGATCGGCTCGATGATGCTGGAAACAGACATGTCGTGGTTCAGTGCCACCACAAAGTATGCAGCGTACTTGGACACATCGACGTCAACATACCAGTCACGGGTCAGCAGCTCAGGCATACGATAGGTCAGGTTGGTGCCGACAACGTAGGTCAGCTTGCCCTCAGCCACAGCCTTGTCGAACTTCTCCAGGCCGCTGGTGAACAGCGGGAAAGTAGCGTTGGCAATGATGCGGCCTGCACCGCGCTCTTTCAGGTTGCTTGCAACTTCCAGCATGCTCTCGCCGGATGCAATGATGTCGTCAGCGATGAAGACGGTCTTGCCTTCCACGCTCTCGCCCAGATACTCATGTGCCACGATGGGGTTGCGGCCATTGACCACGCGGGTGTAATCGCGGCGCTTGTAGAACATGCCCAGATTGCAGCCCAGCACGCTGGAGAAGTACATATTGCGGTTCATAGCGCCCTCGTCCGGGCTGACCACGGTGAACTTTTCCTTGTCAAAAGAGATGTCCGGATCCTTCTTCAGCAGGCTCTTGAGCACCTGATAGGTGGGCATCGCATTGTCGAAGCTCATCAGGGGCACTGCGTTCTGCACGCGGGGGTCGTGAGCATCGAAGGTGATGATGTTCTTCACGCCCATGGTCTGCAGCTCCTGCAGAGCCACAGCGCAGTCCAGACTCTCGCGCACCACACGGCGGTGCTGACGGCCGCCGTACAGGCTGGGCATAATGACAGACACGCGGTGTGCCTTGCCAGCCACAGCCTGGATCAGGCGCTTCAGATTGGCAAAGTGATCGTCCGGAGACATGTGGTTCTCATAGTTGAACAGCTTGTAGGTGACGCTGTAGTTGCCGGGATCGACCACGATGAAGATATCGTCGCCGCGCACGGACTCCTTCACCAGGCCCTTTGCGTCGCCGCTCTGGAAGCGGGGGCAGTCGCAGGGAATGATAAAGGTATCCTTTTCGATGCCGGCATCCTTGGCCCAGCGGGTCAGGTGCTTATCGATCAGGCCGGTGAGCTCCTCAGCACCGGGGCAGGCGATGAGGCGCATATCGGCCACGCTGGGCTGCTGGAAGAACGACTTCGGGGAAATTTCAATGGACATAATCACAACTCCTTATTGCTGCTTTACCAATCCAATCTGATCCGCACAAAAATGTGCATATCCATCTTTATTTTATCACAATTTGACATTTGTGCCACATCAATTTGTCTCACCAAACGATTTTCTGCGCCTTGCACAGCTGTTTTACTTTTTTCAAAAAGAGACTGTGTGTTTTCGACAAAAAGACAGCCAAATCTTTTCCACTTCGTAATTTTCTCACGATTTTGCATAAAAAGTAAGACTTTTCAAAGCTACTTCGCACAGTTATACAGGCTCTAGGGGAGTTGCCTAAGCAAATGATCCGGAGGGTGGATCCCTGCTGCCACAGGCAGTAGGGCGGGCAATGGAATGGACTGCTGCATTTGCGTGGAAAGCTCCCCGAGGACTCTCCGGCGTCTCTGCGCACAAAAAAGCGCCCTGCCGTTTTCGCCGGCAGGGCGCTTTTTTCAATGGTTGATGAAGCTTTATGAAGAGACGCTTTTACTTGTCCGCATTTGCCTTTGCCTGCAGGCCGAAGGCCTTATCCCAGGCCTGAATGACCTTGAGCTTGGGCACCCAGCCGTTGGGATGGAAGCGGTCGTTGTCGTTGTCGCGGACATGGAGATATTCGTTCTCGACGCACCACTGTGCAGCCTTCTGCAGGTCGGTGTCATCCTCGTCGATGTCGCTGTAAGTGAACGCCGTCTTGGGTTCGGGCTTGTCTGCGTGCTCCCACATCAGCAGGGCCAGCTCTCCGCGGGTGGAGGGCACCACGCCGATGAGGTGCTTCAGATACAGGCGGGTGGCGAGCTCATAGCCGCCGATGACTGCTGCGCCGCCGATGACCACGCCGATCACAGCGCCGCTGCCGTCGTCGCCCGGCTCCGGGTCGGGCTCCGGAACATCGGTGGATTCCCACTGCGCAGTCAGCACCATGTTGGCTTTCGGCGTGATCTCAGCGCCTGCAGCGTACTGACTGCCTGCACTATCCTGCCAGCCTGTGAACCGGAAGCCTTCCAGTGCCGGGGCTGCTACCGCAGCGGCCTTTTCGCCTTCCGGGTAGATCTTGCTCTCGTAATCTGCGCCCTCGGCACCGGTGCCGCCGTTCAGGACATAGCTGAGCTGATAGCCCTTTTCTGTTTCTTCTTTCTGATAGCCGCAGTATTTGCAGGTCTTGTTCACTTCGCGCTCAAAGTGGTCGCCTGTCTCTGTCCAGTCAGAAACAGAATTGATCGTATATGCATTATCCTTTTCGCCGTCCGAGTGTTCGTGGGTCTGCAGCTCGCCGCCCTTCCACACGGTCACGCCGTCCACCTCCACTGTTGTGCGGCCGGTGTTTTTTTCGGTTTTTCCGCCAAAGCCGTATACCTGCGAGCAGGTCATGCTTTCTCTTGCAGCTGTGACATTGTTGCTGCCGCTGATGTGGATGATATACTGATAGGCTCCCATGTTGCTGTCGTTGATGTTCAGAGCCTGCTTGGACGAGCAGTTATTCACCGTGCAGTCTTTGAAATTGACGACGATATCATTCTTGCCTGCACCATAGTCCGTATAGACATTGACCGCTTTGCCGCTGGTGTTGAACGTGCAGCTGTCGAAGGTCATCACCGGCGAGCTATAGGTCCAGATCGCATAGTTAGAGGACGGGGCATTGAAAACCGTGTCCTTAAACGTTGCGCTCTGATAGCCCCAATAAAAAGTCAAACCGTTGATCTCGCAGCCGTCCACGACCGTATTATCTGCGTAGGTAAAGCCCAGATAATTTGCCGTACCGGAGCGCAGGGTCATATTGCAGAACGTGATCGTTCCTGCGCCTTTAAAGCTGTAATCGCTATTGTACTCCGTGCCGTAATTCTTCGGGTCAGGCACTTCCGCGCCGATATTCCAGAACGTTTTATCGGTTCCCTCGCCCACGAAGGTAAGGTTTTTTCCCTTGGTGGTGGTGTCGCTCGGGATACCATACAAAGTATAGTTGCCCTCTCCCAGCAGGATGGTGTCGCCGCTTTCGGCCTTTTCCACTGCTTCTTTGAGGGATGTATAGGTTCCTTCTTTTCCTTCGATCTTCACATCAGACGATGCTGCGCCGTCATCCGCAAAGACCATCAGGGGAAGCATCTGAAACATCATTGCCGCCGCCAGCATGGCAGCCAATATCCGATTTTTACCCTTATGTTTCAAAGTCGTTCATTCCTTTCCTCATTATCATTTTCATCGACTTCTACGGTCTGATCTCAGTCCCGCCTGCGCCTCACCTCCCCGGCTTTTTGCCGTGCCGTCTCTTCTCCGACCGTACTGATTTTAGTATATCACTCCCCCCCCCGTATTTCAAGAACGACTTGCCTGTTTATGGGCATTTGGCAAAAAATTGTCCGATAATTCTGCCTGCGGCTATAAATTTTTTATTGTTTCTTTGCCTTCCGGCGTCTCTGCGCATACAAAAAAAGTCCCCCTGCCTTTTCAGGCAGAGGGACTTCTCTTCACTTACCTTCTCATTCGAAGGGAAACGCTTTTTCAGCCAAAGCTTACAGGGCAGCGACAGCAGCCTTCAGCTCATCCACGCGGTCGGTGTTCTCCCACTTCACGCCCAGATCCTCGCGGCCCATGTGGCCGTAAGCAGCCAGCTTGCGGTAGATGGGCTTGCGCAGGTCGAGGTCGCGGATGATGGCAGCGGGGGTCAGGTCAAAGACCTTCTCCACAGCCTGCTCGATCTTCTCGTCAGAGACAACGCCGGTGCCGAAGGTGTCCACCATGATAGACACGGGCTTTGCCACGCCGATGGCGTAAGCCACCTGCACTTCGCACTTCTTGGCCAGACCGGCAGCCACGATGTTCTTGGCCACCCAGCGGGTAGCGTATGCAGCACTGCGGTCCACCTTGCTGGGGTCCTTGCCGGAGAATGCGCCGCCGCCGTGGCGTGCATAGCCGCCGTAGGTGTCCACGATGATCTTGCGGCCGGTCAGGCCGGAGTCACCCTGAGGGCCGCCCACAACGAAGCGGCCGGTGGGGTTGATATAATACTTGGTGTTCTCGTCCAGCAGCTCGGCAGGGATGGTGGCTTTGATGACTTTCTCCATCACGTCAGCACGCAGCTTTTCCATATCGACAGTCTCGCTGTGCTGGCTGGAGATGACCACAGCGTCCACGCGCACGGGCTTGTTGTTCTCGTCATACTCCACAGTGACCTGGCTCTTGCCGTCCGGGCGCAGATAGTCCATCTCGCCGTTCTTGCGCACCTCGGTCAGGCGCTTTGCCAGCTTGTGAGCCAGGCTGATGGGCATGGGCATCAGTTCGGGGGTCTCGTCGCAGGCATAGCCGAACATCATGCCCTGATCGCCTGCACCGCCCACCTGATCGTTGGTGCCGAGGGCGATGTCGGGGCTCTGGCCGTCCACATTGGAGATGACAGCACAGGTGTCAGCATCGAAGCCATACTTTGCGCGGGTGTAGCCGATGTCAGCCACGACTTCGCGGACGATCTTCTGGAAATCGACATAGCAGTTGGTGGTGATCTCACCCATGATGTGCACCAGACCGGTGGATGCGCAGGTCTCGCAGGCCACGCGGGCGTCAGGATCGTGGGTCAGAATTTCGTCCAGAATGGCATCCGAGATCTGGTCGCAGATCTTGTCGGGATGTCCTTCGGTGACCGACTCAGAAGTAAACAGGTGTCTTGCCATTTGTTTTGCCTCCTAAACATTTTTACTTGCATGGTGTGTATTTCTTGCTCCAACATTCCGTTCAAGCTTTTTGTGCGCGAAAAATAAAAGCGCCCAGAGCCGAAAGCTCTGAGCGTTGCACTCTTATCTCTCGGTTTCCCGCAGGATTTGGCACCTTGCGTTTTCACGCAGGTTGTCGGGCTTCACAGGGCCTGTCCCCTCAGCCGCTCTTGATAAGTCGGTATTCAGTTGGTACGTTCAGTATTCTATCATTGCTTCGTCAGATTGTCAAGAAGAGTATCACTCTTTTTAGACAAGATTCTGAAATTGATGGAAGATTTTGATTCTTTGACCCATCCGTCAGCAAAAAAGGCACAGCCGAAGCTGTGCCTTTCCGTTCAAAAAACGCTTAGTAGCCCTTTGCCTGCTCGCCGTTCAGGATCTTGACGGCGCGGGAGGTGCC
>CAVKKE010000053.1:0-17110 GCA_963656875.1 Barnesiella intestinihominis
AGGCTGGATTTCAGGCTGAACAGGTTGCCCACGCCGTAATCAATGATTGCGATCATACCAGCAGTCCTTTCGTGGAGGGAATTTCGTCCTTGTGGGCTTCGTCGATCTTCACGGCGATGCCCAGCGCGTGGCCCGCGCCTTTGAAGCAGGCTTCGAGGATGTGGTGTGTATTTTCACCTGCAAACTGTACAAAGTGGACAGTGGCAGGCACGCTGCGGGCAAAGCCCAGCCAGAACTCCTTGGCGCATTCCACGTCGAAGTCACCCACCTTTTCGGTCTGGCAGTGGATGTCCCAGTTCAGGGTACAGCGGCCGGAGAGGTCAACGGCGCACAAAATCAGCGCTTCGTCCATGGGCAGGTAGAAGCTGCCGTAGCGCTGGATGCCGCGCATGTCGCCCAGCGCCCGGGCAAAGGCCTGCCCCAGCGCGATGCCCACATCCTCGGTGGTGTGGTGGTAGTCCACCTCCACGTCGCCGTGGCAGGTAAGCACCAGATCGAACCGGCCATGGCGGGCAAACAGCTCCAGCATGTGGTTCAGAAAACCGCACCCGGTGTCCACCTCATAGCGGCCAGTGCCGTCCAGATCAAGGGTGAGGTCGATCTGGGTCTCATTGGTGTTGCGTTCCAGCGAGATCATACGGTTCGGCATGGTTCATTCCTCCATGATCTTGTCCAGTGTGTTCACGAATGTCTGCATCTGTTCCGGCGTGCCGATGGTGATGCGCAGCCAGTTCGAGATGCGGGGCGCGTCGAAATGACGCACCAGAATGCCGTTTTCTTTCAACTCCTTGTAGAGTATTCCGCCGTCTTTCCGGCTGGTACTTGCAAACAGGAAGTTGGACCGGCTGTCCAGCACGGTAAAACCGCGCTGTTCCAGCTGCTCTTTTGTCCATGCGCGGGTATCCACGATGGCGGCGCGGGTCTTGTCAAAATAAGCCGTGTCTTCCAGCGCGGCCTGCCCGGCTTTCAGGGTCAGGCGGTTGATGTTGTAGGGGTTCAGGCTGAACTTGACCCGGTTCAGGTCGGCAATGAGCTTTGCATTGCCCATGGCAAGGCCCAGCCGTGCACCGGCCAGCTGGCGGGACTTGGAAAAGGTCTGCACCACCAGCAGGTTTTCGTATTTGTCAATGAGGGGCACGCAGCTTTCGCCGCCGAAGTCCACATAGGCTTCATCCACGATGACCACATTGTCGGGGTTCGCTTTCAGGATGCCCTCGATCTCCGCCCGGGGCAGAGCAATGCCGGTGGGGGCGTTGGGGTTTGCAATGACGATGGTCTGGTTCAGGCCGTAATAGTCCTTGGGGTCAAGGGTGAAATCCTCTTTCAGCAGGATGATATGGCTGGGGATGTGCATCAGTCCACACCACACGCCGTAGCAGCCGTAGGTGATGTCCGCATAGGCCAGCGGGTGATCTTCGTCGCAGAAAGCCCGCAGGGCAAAGAAGAGGTTCTCGTCACTGCCGTTGCCGGGCATGATCTGGTCGGGCTGCAGGCCAAAATGTGCTGCCGCTGCCTTGAGCAGGTCGGCGCAGGCGGGGTCGGAGTAAAGGCGGAGCTTTTCCACCTCGGCTTCGCTCACCGCCGCCACCACCGCCGGGCTCGGCAGATAGGGGCTTTCGTTGGTGTTCAGTTTGATGTACTGCTGATCCTGCGGCTGTTCACCCGGGGTGTAGGGGGTGACAGAGGACAGCGTGGGGGAAAGAAAACGGCTCATGGTAAAATTCCTCCGGTTTTCTTTTATGATGAACTTCCTCGCCCTCTCCGTCACGGCTCACGCCGTGCCACCTCTCCCAAAGTGAGAGGCTTTGGCAGTCCCCGCAAAGTTTCCGGTTTTGCCAAGGGCTCTCCCTTTGACAGACTCCCCCGGCCGGGGGAGGTGGCACGAAGTGCCAGAAGGGGACAAGCTGGACGCGAAGCGGCCTGAGAGGGCGAGCTACTTAATTTTTATTTCTCGTACCGGATGGTCACGCTCTTGGCGTGGGCGTGCAGGCCCTCGCGCTCGGCGAAGTCTGCAATGCGGGGGGCCACCTCGCCCAGAGCTTCTCGGGTGTAGTAGATGAAGCTGGACTTCTTCACAAAGTCGTCCACGCCCAGGGGGCTGGAGAAGCGGGCGGTGCCGCTGGTGGGCAGGGTGTGGTTGGGGCCTGCGAAGTAGTCGCCCAGAGCTTCCGGCACATTGCGGCCCAGGAAGATGCTGCCTGCGTTCCTGATCTCGTTCAATACGCCGAAGGGGTCTTCCACGCACACTTCGAGGTGTTCCGGGGCGATGATGTTGCAGGCTTCAATGGCCTTGTGCAGGTCGGTGCAGACGATGATCTTGCCGTTGTCGTCCACGCTGGCGCGGGCGATGGCGGCGCGGGGCAGCTGGGGGATCTGAACTTCCAGCTCTGCCTGCACGGCCTTGGCCAGCTCCGGGCTGTCGGTGACGAGAACGGGGCTTGCCAACTTGTCGTGCTCGGCCTGGCTCAGCAGGTCTGCGGCCACCCATGCGGGGTTACAGCCGCCATCGGCCAGCACCAGAATTTCGCTGGGGCCCGCGATCATGTCAATGCCCACCTTGCCGAACACCTTGCGCTTGGCCGTGGCAACATAGATGTTGCCGGGGCCCACGATCTTATCCACAGCAGGGATGCTCTGAGTGCCGTAGGCCAGAGCGGCCACGGCCTGTGCACCGCCGGTCTTGAAGATCTTGGTCACGCCTGCGGTGGCGGCGGCGGCGAGGATGACCGGGTTCACCTTGCCGTCCTTGCCGGCGGGGGTGGTCATGACGATTTCGGACACGCCTGCAACTTTTGCCGGGATGACGTCCATCAGCACAGTGGAGGGGTAGGCCGCCGTGCCGCCGGGCACATAGACGCCTGCCTTTTCAATGGGGGTATATTTCTGGCCCAGCACGATGCCGGGCTTGTCGTTCATGACGAAATTCTTGTGCACCTGCTGGCGGTGGAAGCTCTCGATGTTGGCGGCAGCTTCGCGCAGCGTCTCGAGGAAGTAGGGGTCCATATTGGCGAAGGCTTCGGCGATCTCTTCCTGCGTCACCTGCAGGTCGTCAATTTCTGCGCCGTCGAATTTCAGGGCGTAGTCCTTCAGGGCTTCGTCACCCCGGGCGCGGACATCCGCGATGATGCCGTCCACCACGTCTTCCACATTCTTTTCGGCGCGGATGTCGCGGTTCAGAATTTCTTCGGGCTTGAGCTCGTCAAAGTTATACAGCTTGATCATTTTGCTTCCTCCTTTTTCTGCAGCTGGCCCCGCAGCTTTTCCAGCATGGTGTCCATTTCCTCATGCTTGAACTGGTAGCTGGCCTTGTTGGCAATGAACCGGGCCGAGATGGGCATGAACTCGGTGACCACCTTCAGGCCGTTTTCCCGCAGGGTGGTGCCGGTCTCCACGATGTCCACGATGACGTCCGACAGGCCCAGAATGGGGGCCAGCTCAATGGAACCGTTCAGCTTGATGATATCGATGTCCCGGCCCACGGATGCGTAATAGCTTTTTGCGATGTTGACGAACTTTGTCGCCACGCGCACCGGGCGGCTGGGGTCGTCCTTGTAGTCTGCCGGGGCGGCAACGCACATGCGGCACTTGCCAAGGCCGGTGTCCAGCAGCTCATACACGTCGGCGGAAGCTTCGGTCAAAATATCCTTGCCCACGATGCCCACATCTGCCGCGCCGTGCTCGACGTAGATGGCCACGTCGCTGGGCTTGACGAGGAAGTAGCGGATGCCCGCTTCCGGGTTTTCCACCACCAGCTTGCGGGTGGCGTTGTAATCCTCCGGGCAGCCGTAGCCGATGCCCGCCAGCAGGTTATATACTTTGTCGCCCAGACGGCCCTTCGGCAGGGCCACATTCAGCATCACCTTGTCGGTGCTGTTCTTCTGCACCGGCGGCAGGGGAGCGCTCAGGCGGTCCAGCTCGTCCAGATACACCGCAAAGCCGATGGCTCCGGCCCCGGGGGTGAACTTCTGCATCAGCAGGTCGTAGCGCCCGCCTTTCAGCAGCGGGCGAGGCAGGGCTTTGAGATAGCCCTGGAACACAAGGCCGTTGTAGTATTCCATTTCACCGGCCAGCGTCATGTCCAGCCGAATCACGCCGCCCGCCTTTTCCAGCGGCCCGGCCAGTGCTTTCAGCTCTGCGGCGGCGGTGCGCATGGCGTCGTTTCTGCACAAGGCCTCGGCTTTTGCGAGGGTGTCGGCGTAGCTGCCGGAAAGGTTCAGCACACTGCACAGGGTGTCGGCGGAAGCGTCGTCCAGCCCGGCGGCTTTTGCAGCCGCCCGCAGCTCGTGGACGTTCTTTTCACGCAGCTTTTCCAGCAAACCTGCCCGGGCGGCATCCGGCACGCCCAGCGCATCGAACAGGCCGAACAGGTAGCCCATGTGGCTGACTTCCAGCACCCACTCGGCCCCCAATGCATCCAGCGACTGCGCCGCCAGACACACGGCCTGCTGCACTTCCGGCTCACCGACCTTGCCCAGCATCTCAAGGCCCATCTGGGAGATTTCCTTGAAGGTGTGGCTCTCGGCGGAAGGGCGGTAGACGTTTTCGTGGTAGTAGTAGCGCAGGGTCTCGCCGGGGGCGGGCTGAGCAGTTTTTGCGATGGAGAGGGTCACGTCCGGCTTGAGAGCCAGCAGACGGCCGTCCAGATCGGTAAAAGTGATGACCTGTTCGGACGAAAGGAAGCTGCGGTTCTCCTGATACAGGCCGTATTCTTCAAAGCGGCCCATGTGGTACTTGCGGCACCCTGCCGCTTCATACAGCGCCCGCAGCGCAAAGGATGCGCGCTCTTTGGGCTGCAGACTTTCCAGACTGAATTCCATGTCGGTTCCCCCTGTTTCTTACACTCGCGTACTTTTCGGCTCCTCTACTATCGGGCCGGGCCGCATTGCCCGGCTTTGCGTGCGGCACACTCCGCACTGCTTTTCTCATTCCATGGTTCCGTCTTTATTTTACTTTATCTTGGTAAAGTTGTAAAGCGGGAAAGTGACAATGTTTTCAGCTCAATGATACAATTTTTCTGTGCGTTTGTACAGAGAAACGCCGCTGCTGTTCGATGTGTTTTTCTCTCAGCTACAAAAAGAGCCGCCGCCCCCGGTCCAGCCGGGAGCAGCAGCTCCGTTTTTCCTGTGTTCAGTTACTTTTCTTTGAATTCGCCGGAGGCGGCATCAAAGGTGAAATTGTGCTCGATGTAATCGTGGTAGCCCTTGGAGAAATCCGACATCGTGCCAGTGTAGCCGCTGCCGCTCTGCTGGAACCCCATATAGCCGCCAGACACCTCCGGCTCATAGGGCACGCCGCCCTTCACGCCAAAGAGCAGAGTCGTGCTGGCACTGCCGCCGGCATCCAGCTCCCACAGCAGGAACTTCTGGTTTCCCGCACTCAGCGGCGAATCATCCCGCAGGAAGCCGTACATTGCACCCGCATCCGTATAACCGCGCATGTAGACGATGTAGCCATTGGGGCTGATGTAGTAGACATGGGCCCAGTTGGTGCCCAGTTCACCATCCGGCTCCTGAAGGATGGCGAAGGCTTCCTGACGGCCATCGCCATCGTAGTCGCCGGTGATCACACGGCTGGTCATCGTGCTGGTGCCATAGCCTTCTGTATCTTCCACCCACTGGCGGATGTTGTTCTCGTACTTTTTCCATGCAGCTTCCGGAGTGTTTTTGTCGTTGAATGCGCTGTTCATGACAGAGCAGGACACCTGGCCCACCTGCACGAACTCATTGTTCCGGATGACATAAACGTATTCGCCATCGTAGTCTCCGCCTGCGAAGAAGCCGTCCAGCGTCTTCTTCAGGTCAAAAGGCGCATTCATGGACACCGGCTGACCGCCGCTGACGGTGAAGGCCATGTTCGCATTGCCCACATCACCGAAGAAGGTCAGGTCAAACAGGGCCAGCGTCTGCTTGCCGCTGGTGATATAACACCCGGAAAAATCCGTCGGGTCAGAGCTGGTAACACCCACGGGCCTGCCGCACAGCCGATACTCATTCTCGTTGGCGCTGGGGTCGTACACGCAGGTGACCTGCCCTTCTGCCGAGATAAAGTAGATGTAGAGCTTGTTCCACACCGGCCCCGTGCCGTCGCTGTCCAGCAGGCCGAAGTAGCCAAAGGCTTCCTCTTTGCCGTCGCCGTCATAGTCGTTTACCAGCACATAGCGCTTGCAGGAAGCGTATTCGCTGGGCACCTCGATGGAATCCATGATCTGCTGGAAGCTGTTCGGTGCAGTGCTTTCCGTGCCGTTTTCTGCACCATTTTCATCGCCGATGTCCGCGCCGCCCAGCGAGGCCAGCGTGGCCTGCAGCTGCTCCAGCAGCGTTTTCACATCCTGCCGCACCGTGTCGCTGACGCCGCTGAGGTCCATGCCGCCCAGCACCTTGACCGCCTGCGTATAGTCCGCCCGTGCCGCCGTCTGGTCGCCGAGGGCGATCCACACAACGCCGCGGTTCGCATAAGCCTGCGCCTGCACATAGGGGCGTTTTTCCGTCTTTTCAATGATGACCGTATAGTCCGCCTTGGCCTCGTCATACTGGCTCAGGCACTGGTATGCCGCTGCGCGGTACTGGTATGCCTGGATATTTTCCGGGGCAAGCCGGATGGCCTCCGTGAAGGATGCCACAGCTTCGGTGTAGTTCTGCTCGGTCAGATACTTCTGGCCCAGCTTCATCTGCTGCAGGGCCTTTTTGCTCTTGGAGCTGCAGCCTGTGAGCAGCATGAGCACCACAAGCAGCACCGCAAGGAACCGCAGGGGAGTCTTTTTTCGTTCCGCAATCATATGATTTCTCCTTATCCCGCAAAGAATTTCACGATATAATAAAATTGCTCTCTATCCACATCAATATATCCATAATTACGCGTTGTTTCAATTTTCCCATCCCAGAGGAAGCCATTTCCCCAGTCAACAGAATTTCCCGTCTGCCACTGTCCATCACGATTGAGATAGGTAGCGGTTATTTTTGTATTTGCAGGCACAACAAAGGCTACACCACCCACACCGGTCTTAGCTTCTTTCAACGGTTCAGAGAGTGTAAACGTCACACTCGTTTCCACACTTTTGGTATTCGTGCCATCTTCGACAGAGTAGCCATTTATCGTAATTTTCGTTCCACCAATTGTATAAGAAACAATCTGCGTCCGGGTTGCGCTGTAACCATACTCTTCAATTCGATAATTTATAGTTTTGGTTTTTGGCCCCACTGCCGGTGCCGCCGTCTGGGCCGGAGCTGCTGCGGGTTTCGGCTCTTCCTTCTGCTTGAAGCCGTTTTCAGGCTTATCGTTTTTCCAGGTGTAAGTTTCTGCGGTCAGGTCGGTCTTAGAAGGGTTCAGGATGAACCACACGCCCTCACCCTCACGGCTGCGGCCCTCGCAGGCACCATAATAGACATACAACTTGGAGAGGGACACGCCGCTCACATCCTCTGCGGTGGGCTCTGCCACAGCTTCCAGTGCGTCGGCGGTGACGATGCCGTTTTCTTCCTCGTTCACATCGGCCCATGCCGTGTCGCCCGCATAAACAGCCAGCATCTTGCCGTTTGCATCATAATAGCGCAGCTGGTAGCCACGGGCCAGAAGGTTCTGCATGGCAGTCTTTGCGGCGTCGGTGGTCAGCAGCTCTTTCACCTTGTCATAGGCCTTGGTGCCGTCAGCCTGTGCGGCGGCAGCAGCCTGACCCAGCACGTTCTGTGCTTCGGTCAACTGGATATCTTCCGCGTAGTCGGCGTGGTTCACCTCGTCCAGCCAGCTGTCCGAAGCATTCAGGTCTCCCACCTTGCTTTTGGCAAGGCTCATGGCCGCAAGCAGGGTATCGCGCTCTGCGGTCTTGTCGGTGCCCAGCTCAATGAGGGCGTCATAGTCCGGCAGAACTGCATCATAGTTTTCCAGCTTGTTGTTGGCATCGGCGCGGCCGGTGTAGGCATTGATCTTGTTTTCGGCCACATCCAGAACATCCGTGTCGTCCGGCAGCTTTGCAAGACTGTTCAGCGCGTTGGTGTATTCCGCTGCCGCGGCTTCGTTCTGGCCGAAGAATGCGCTCAGGCGGGCGCAGGCGTTGTAGACTTTGATCTTCAGCGCTTCCAGCGCCTGTTCCGTAAGGTCGGTGATCTTTTCCACGTCCACTTTGTCCAGAGCCGTGGATGCCGACTTGTAGTCGCTCAGCGCATCCTCGTTGTCCGTGGTCGTCTCGTTCACTTCGGCGCGGCCCCTGCCGTCAAGCCGAATTTCTCTTTTGTGCGCAAAAAAGGGGCTTCCGCACCTCGTTTGTGTGCGGAAGCCCCCGTGATCTTTGTTTTTCAGCCCAGCAGCGCCAGAACGCCTGCCTTCGGGCGGGCACCCACGGTCTGATTGACCAGCTTGCCATTCTGGAACACCAGCAGGGTGGGGATGCTCATGACGCCGAATTCACCGGCCAGTTCCGGCTGCTCGTCCACGTTCACCTTGCCCACCTTGACGTCCGTGCGCTCTTCGGCCACTTCGTCCACGATGGGGCTGAGCATCCGGCAGGGGCCGCACCAGCTGGCCCAGAAGTCCAGCAGGACGGGCTTTGCGCTGTGCAGCACTTCCTGCTCAAAGTTTTCTTTCGTGATGGTGATGACTGCCATATTTATGACCTCCTGAAACGGGTATTTTCATTTCTGATGATGATACCAGTATACCCCAAAGCGGCCCCTTTTTCCGTGACCGGGTCACACAGAGTGCAAAAAAGCCCGGAGCAGGAAGAAAGAATACTGCTCCGGGCGGGAAATGGTTATTTTACTGCGCTGTCAGGCTCAGACTTCCTGCATGGCGTTCTTGCCGGCAACGTAGCCGTAGTACATGGCCATGGAGTGGCTGACGCCCTTCAGGCCGATGGGGTACTCAGTGGCGAAGCGGTTGCCCTGAATGTTGCCTGCCACATACAGGCCGGGGATGACGTTGCGGTCAGCGTCGAAAGTGTGGCAGTTCTCGTCGCTCTCCAGGCCGCCGATGCACACCAGCAGCAGGGCAGTGGTGAACTTGTCGGCGTAGAAGGGGCCGTTCTCCACAGCCCACATGCGGGAAGCGGGCTTGTGGAAGTCCTCGTCATAGCCGTCCTTGGCCAGCTGGTTGTAGCGCTGGATGGACTCCAGAGCGGTCTGCTGGGCAGCGGTGTCGTCCGGATACATCTGGGCCACCAGCTCTTCCAGCGTGTCGGCCTTGATGGCGCGGCCGTCGGCCACAGCGGCTTCCAGCTGATAGGGGCTCTTATAGTTGCGGTAGGTGGTGTTGTTCTTGGGGCCCTCGTCCTCGCTGGCGTAGTCCTCATAGTAGCAGGCACCGCCGTGAGCTGCGGGCATGTAGGGCAGCTGCTCGGGCCAGTTAGAGTCGAAGATCTGCCAGCTCTCGCGGTTCTTCTGCAGCTCGATCTGGTTTTCCAGCTGCTGGCCGGGCAGGTCTTCGTTCATGAAGCGCTTGCCGTTCAGGTCCAGGTTCAGGAAGCCGGCATTACCCATGACGCCCACGCCCTGCAGGTCGGCTCCGCCGCCCATGTGGTGGATCATGGGTGCGTGGCTCTGCTGCACCTGAGCGCCTGCCCACATGCCCAGCTGGATGCCGTCGCCCTGGTTGGTGAAGTTGCCCTCCACGTCCATGTTGGTGAACATGCACTGGATGTTGTTCTCAATGACCTCGGGGCAGAAGTGCTGCAGCATCTTGGTGTTCTGGGAGTAGTCGCCGGTGGACAGGATCACGCCCTTGGACGCATTGCACTTGATGTACTCGCCGGTGGCGGCATCGCGGGCATACAGGCCCACGCAGCGACCATTGTCCATGATGAGCTTCTCGACGAAGCAGCCGTAGAAGGTCTCCACGTTGCCGGTGTCAACAGCCTTCTGCATGTTGGCCTCGACGGTGACGTGCTGGTCGGGCTTGAACTCCACAGAGGTGGGGTAGCAGGGGAAGCGCTCCTGAGTCCAGTCGTAGTGCTCGGGCAGCGGGTAGAAGATGGGGATCAGGAAGTTGTCCGCGTTCTCGTCGGGGATGGCGCTGCGGGTGGTCTCAGCGTAGTACAGGTCGGGGTTTGCTTCCACCCACCAGTCAAAGGCGTCGCCGATGTTGTGGGCCCACTTGCTCATGATGGCGCGCTTGCAGCGATAGGTGCTCTCGCTCATGTGAGAGTCCACGATCTCGTCGATCTGCTCGCGGGTCCAGTTGTTGCGGCCCCACTTGGCCTGCACATTGCCGTTGATGACGGCATACTCGCCGCTGCGGCACTGGGGGCCGTCGGCCTTTTCGAATGCGGCCACCTTGCCGCCGGCCTCGGCGATGCTGCGCACAGCGGCCACGCCTGCGACGCCGCAGCCCACAACGGCCACGTCAACGTCCACAGTCTTGGTGACCTTGCTCTCGTCGATCTCCGGCTCGGTGCCCAGCCAGTCGTCATTGGATGCGGAAGCAGTGTTCTCTGCGTCGGCCTTCACGCCCATGGCCTGCTCGATGCAGCTTGCAGCAGCCTTCTTGACAGCGTTGGAAGTGACGGTGGCACCGGAAACGCTGTCGATCTCAGCGCTCTGAGAAGCCATCAGGGCTTCCTGCAGGGTGGGAGCAGCCACGCCGCCGATGCTCTCGGTCTCGTTGGATGCGTCGATGACCACATCGGTGATGGCGGTGTCGCTGAAGGTCATGGTGACCTTCACCTCGCCGATGCCGGTGGCGGTGCCGGTGTAGGTGCCGGGAGTGTAAATCGCATCACCGGAAGCAGATGCGGATGCTGCGGTGCTGGAAGAATTTGCGGAAGTGCAGGCGGCCAGTGCGCCGGCGGTGACACCGCTCATGGCGGCGGCAGCGGCGACTTTCAGAAAGCCCTTGCGAGAGATCTTTTCCATCTTGTTGCTCCTTTTTCTTTCTTCTCTTCTTTATCATTGCTGCGGAATTTTTTCCCGCTCCATGGGATAGTATAAAATATAACGAAGTGAAAAGGAAGCAAAAAATTTTTGCCAGAGTGATAAAAGCTCTTTATAACTCCCTGCTGCCATGCTATACTGGAAGCAGATGTTTTTCCCTCTGTGCGGAAAGGAGTTTTTGCGGATGAACGACCATCAGCTGCTGTGTTTTCTGACCGTGAGCCGGACGCTGAATTTCACCACTGCCGCCCGGGAACTTTACTGCACCCAGCCCGCTTTGAGCTACCAGATCCGCAGCCTGGAAAAGGAGCTTGACCTTGCCCTCTTCACCCGCAGCACCACCCGTGTTTCCCTGACCGAAGCAGGCCGGGTGCTGGTGCCCCGGGCCGAGGAGATCTACCGCAGCATCCTGAACGCCCGCACCGCCCTGAAAGGCTTTGCCCGCCAGCACACGCTGACTCTGCGCCTGCCGCCGGTGCTTTTGCAGCGGGACCCTATTTATCCCATTCTGATGGCCCGGCTGCACGCTGCCCTGCCGGGGTATGAGTTCGCGGTGGACACCCGGCCCATCGCCCGCAACCCCCACGAGATGCTCTGCACCGAAGCCGATGCGGCGCTCTATCTGCCCTTTGGGCCATTGCAGCCGGAGATCGAGCGCACCGCCATCCTGCACAATGTGTTTTACCTCATCGTTTCGCCGGAGCACCCGCTGTCCGGCCGGGATGCACTGGAGCTTTCCGACCTTGCCGGGCAGCAGCTGTTCTACGAGCCGCTGTATCAGGAGATGGTGGACTTTGCCGCCGTCCAGCCCGGGATGCCGTTTTCCACGCCGGAATGGCGTAAGGTGGAAAACTATGAGTGCGTTTACGCCGACCTTTTGGCCGGGCGGGGGATGTTCCTGTGCCCCATGAAATACCCGGCTTTCCCGGCAGCATGGTATCTCCCGCTGCGCCTGCCGCTGCCGGACACCTGCCTGCTGACCCTGCGGGACGACCCCCGGCCCGAGGTCGCACGGGTGCGGGACGTATTCACCGATGTCTACGCCAACCGGAAAAAGCTGCTGGGAGAAGAATGAACGCCAAAAGAGCCGGAACGAAACCGTTCCGGCTCTTTTCAGCAGGATAGCTTATACTTCTTCAGCAGGCACATCGTCGAAGCCGATGAACCACAGGATCGCAAAGGTAGCCACGAATGCGATGGCTGCGGAGATCAGGGCGTTGATGACATTCATGGGGTTCTCGCCCACATACAGGCCAATGGCTGCCAGACCGGCACCGCCGCCGCCAAAGCGGCGCACACCGGTGAGGCCAGCGTACAGACCGCCCAGACCGCCGCCGATGGTGGTAGCGATCAGGGGCTTGCGCAGACGGACGTTGACGCCGAACAGCGCGGGCTCGGTGACGCCCAGCAGAGCGGTGACGCCGCCGGAAACCGCCAGCTGACGGAAGTCCTTGTTCTTGGTCTTGATGGCAACGCAGAGAGCGGCAGCGCCCTGTGCGATGTTGGAGGGCAGGTTGCCCGGGCCGATGACCGTCTCATAGCCCAGCATGGACAGGGAGTTGACGTAGGCGGGCAGCAGGCTGTAGTGCATACCGGTCATGACGAGGAACGGCATGAATGCGCCGATGATGGTGGGCAGGATCCAGGGGCAGATCTTCTCGATGGACAGCAGGACAGTGACCAGGCCGTCGCCGATGATGCTGCCCAGAGGTCCCAGCACGCACAGGGAGATGGGTGCCATGATAAGGATCGTGAGCACCGGGCGCAGGATGAACTTGACCACAGAGGGCACGACCTTATTCACGAAGCGCTCCACATAGGGCAGCACCAGAGTGATGAGGAAGATGGGAATGACCGAGGAAGAGTAGGTGACCATCTTGACCGGCAGGCCAAGGACGGTCACCACGTCGGCGTCAGCCTTCAGCGCGATGAAGTTGGGGTGCAGCAGGATCGCGCCCAGCAGCATGGCCATCTGGGGGTTGCAGC
Organism: Barnesiella intestinihominis; assembly: GCA_963656875.1. Lineage (GTDB taxonomy): Bacteria > Bacillota > Clostridia > Oscillospirales > Ruminococcaceae > Faecalibacterium. Next base: position 12,843 of record CAVKKE010000053.1, read on the forward strand.
TGAACTTCTTGGCAGCGGAGTTTGCCAGGAAGATGGGCAGGAAATAGTAGGAAGAGTCCGCGATAAAGTTCAGGAAATAATACAGCGTTCCGCTCTTGTCGATCAGGTTGAACAAGGTCAGCACCGACAGCAGAGCCTTGATCATACCGGCACCGGCGATCAGCGGCATCAGCGGGGTGAACACACCGGCCAGCGTATCCAGCACGATGCCGAACTTGCTCTTCTTTTCGTCCGTGGGTGCGGCGGGAGCCTTGGTCTCCTTGCCGCCGAAATCGCCCAGCTTCATCAGTTCGTCATACACGGCCACGACCTCGTTGCCAATGATGACCTGATACTGGCCGCCCTTGTTCACGACGCCCACAACACCGGGAATGGCCTTAACTTTTGCGTCATCCACGCCGTCCATCGATTTGAGGGTGAAGCGCAGACGGGTGATGCAGTGGGTCAGAAAACTGACGTTTTCCGCGCCGCCCACCTGTTCCAGCACCTGCTGGGCCGTTTTCTTTGCGTCCATTTGTTTTGCCTCCTTCAATATCCTTTATCTTTCTGAAAAGGTCTTTTTACAGCGAGGTGTCCGCGCCGTTGCTTGCAATGACCTTTTTGTACCAGTTGAACGATTTTTTCTTCTTCCGGGCCAGCGTACCGCTGCCGTCGTCCTTCTTATCCACATAAATAAAGCCGTAGCGCTTGCGCATCTCACCGGTGCCCACCGAGATGATATCGATGGGGCCCCAGCAGGTGTAGCCGATCACCGGCACATCATCCAGCTCAATGGCCTGCCGCAGTGCATCGATGTGACTGCCCAGAAAGCGGATGCGGTAATCGTCCTGAATGCTGCCGTCCGGCTCCACCGTATCGATGGCACCCAGACCATTTTCCACCACGAACAGCGGCAGCTCATACCGGTCGTGCAGATCGTTCAGCGCGATGCGCAGGCCGTCCGGGTCGATGGGCCAATCCCAGTCGGTGCGTTTCAGGTAAGGGTTGTTGCGCTCCACGCAGCAGTCCGTTTCTTCGTCAGCGCGGGCAGTCGAAGAGAAATAGTAGCTGAATGCAATGTAGTCCACAGTGCCGCCTGCCAGCAGTTCGGCGTCGCCGGGCTGCATCTCCACGGTGGTGCCCATGCGGCGCAGCTGGGCGGTGCACAGGCTGGTATAGTGGCCCCGGCACATCACGTCTGTGTAGTAGTAGTTGGGCATCATCTGGAACCGCTGAGCCAGCACATCCTTCGGCGCACAGGTGCGCGGGTAGGTGGTAGGGTACTGGATCATGCAGCCGATCTTGTTTTCCGGGTCGATTGCGTGGCCGATCTTCACGGCCTTTGCGCTGGCAAGGAACATATTGTGGCTCACCAGAGCCTTGACCGCGTTGTGATCCTCGCCCTCGGCGTACAGCACACCGGCCTGATGATAGGGCTCCTTCTGGTTCATGGTCTCGTTGATCTCGTTGAAGGTCATCCAGTACCGGACTTTGCCCTTGTAGCGGCGGAACACCACCTCACAGTACCGGGCAAAGAAATCGATCAGCTCACGGCTGCGCCACGAACCGTAGTGCTGCACCAGATACAGCGGCGTCTCGTAGTGGGACAGCGTGACCACCGGCTCAATGCCGTATTTGTGCAGCTCATCGAACACCTTGTCGTAAAAGGCAAGTCCTGCTTCGTTCGGCTGCTGCTCATCGCCGCGGGGGAAAATGCGCGGCCAGTTGATGGACATGCGGAAGCACTTGAAGCCCATCTCAGCGAACAATGCGATGTCCTCTTTGTAGTGGTGGTAAAAGTCCACGGCCTCGTGGCTGGGGTAATAGCTGCCTTCCATCACCCGGTCATGGATCTCGCGGGGAACGCCGTGCCGTGCACCCTTTTCCACGTCGGCGATGCTCAGGCCCTTGCCGTCGGCCTGATAGGCGCCTTCGTACTGGTTGGCTGCGGTGGCTCCGCCCCACAGAAACTCTTTTGGCATCTCCATAAACTCGAAAACCTCCTTGCAGGTACCATGATACCCGCAGGGAGGTTTTTGTGCAATATTTTTGAAAGTTGTTGTTACAGTGTTCGATTTTCTGTTTCTTTTTGAACCGTCAAAAACGGAACAGTGTTTCATTCCTCTTTTTCTTTGTGCAAATCTAACAAGATGGGATTGGTGGATGTGCGGTTCTGCTCCAGTTCCTGTGCCCGCTCCATCTTGTAGTGATAGTTCTTCTGGTAATTTTCCCGGAAGTATTCCGAGTACAGGATATCCAGCAGCAGTGTCACCGACAGGTGGGATGCGTAGTCTCCCAGATTCTGATAAATGCTCTCCTTCGTGGAGAGGGTCAGCTTGCAGTCGGCGTAGTTGGTCAGGCTGTTTTCACCGAAGCTGGTCAGGGCCAGAATGGGCGTGCCGGACTTTTTGCACCGCCGGGCAATGGTCAGCATCTGGGCCGTCTCGCCGGAATAGGAAATGATGATGGCCACGTCCCGCTCTGACAGGCAGCATGCCTGATACTGCTGGTAGTTCAGATTATTGGAAATGACCACCCGCTTGCCGATCTTGAGCATCTTTTCCCGGAAGGACTCCGCCTGATTGATGGCCGTGCCCGCCGAAAAAACGTGGATCTCGTCGTGATACTTGAACAGCAGCATCGCCTTTCGCAGGTCCTCGTAGCGCAGCAGCTGCATGGTGTCCTTCACGGCTTCCTCATACAGTTCCCCGATGTTCTGGGCCACCCGCATGGGGCTGTCGTTTTCTGCAAAGGGAAAGTTGAAATCCACCTTGCCCTGCCGCTGGTCAAGGTATTTCAGTTCCCGGGTGAAGTTCTGCTTGAAGTCATCAAACCCCGCAAAACCCAGTTTTTTGCACAGGCGCAGCACAGTGGGCGGGGAGGTATAGGTCACTTCGGCCAGACTGCGGGTGGAATATTTTGCAATTTCGATGCCGTGCGCCAGAATGTACGCCGCCAGCGTCTTTTCGCCTTCCGAAAGTCCTTCCTGCAAGGCGAGCTTGTCCACGATCAGCATTCAAGAAAGCTCCTTTCCGGGTTTGTCTGTTTTTATTAGCATACCATATTTTATGGCGCTTTGGCAAAGTTTTTTGCACAAAAAATGCCGCTGTACCCAGACAGGCACAGCGGCATTGCATTCGCTTTTATAGAAAAGAACTTGTCGGGGCAAGGCCCCTCCATCTTGCTGACGCAAGAGCTTACTTATTCAGCATCTCATGAGCGGTCTTGCAGATGGTGGCGGCGTCCAGGCCGTACTCCTTCAGCAGATCCCAGGCCGGGCCGGAGCAGCCGAACTTGTCCTGCACGCCCACACGGCGCACGGGGGTGGGCTGCTTCTCGCTCAGGACAGCGCACACGGCTTCGCCCAGACCGCCGATGACGTTGTGCTCCTCGGCGGTGATCACCTTGCCGCACTCCTTGGCGGCCTTGATGACGATCTCCTCATCCAGCGGCTTGATGGTGTGGATGTTGATCACGCGGGCATGGATGCCCTCTTCGGCCAGCTGCTCGGCAGCAATGCGGGCTTCGTTGACCATCAGGCCGGTGGCGATGATAGCGATATCATTGCCCTCGGTGATCTGCTCACCCTTGCCGATCTCGAAATGGTAGTTGTCGGCATCGTGGAACACCGGCACAGCCAGACGGCCAAAGCGCAGGTAGACGGGGCCCTCCATGGCGTAGGCAGCACGCACAGCGGCGCGGGCTTCCACGTCGTCGGCGGGGCAGATGACGGTCATGCCGGGGATGCTGCGCATGAGGGCGAAGTCCTCGCAGCACTGGTGAGAAGCGCCATCCTCGCCGACAGAAATGCCGCCGTGGGTGGCACCGATCTTGACGTTCAGGTGGGGGTAGCCGATGGAGTTGCGCACCTGCTCAAAGGCGCGGCCTGCGGCGAACATGGCAAAGCTGGAAACGAAAGGCACATAGCCCATGGTGGACAGGCCTGCAGCCACGCCCATCATGTTGCCCTCGGCGATGCCGCAGTCAAAGTGGCGGTCCGGGTAAGCCTTGCGGAACATGCCGGTCTTGGTGGCAGCAGCCAGGTCTGCGTCCAGAACCACCAGATCATCGTGGCCTTCAGCAGCCAGCTCCTTTAGAGTGTTGCCGTAGCTTTCACGGGTAGCAATTTTCTTCACGTCTGCCATCTTACTTGTCCTCCTGTTCCAGCGCGGCGTATGCGGCGTTCAGTTCCTCAATTGCGATCTTGTACTCGTCGTCGTTGGGGCCCTTGCCGTGCCAGTCCACGGAGTTGGTCATATAAGAAACGCCCTTGCCCTTGGTGGTGTCCA
>CAVKKE010000054.1:0-16863 GCA_963656875.1 Barnesiella intestinihominis
ATGACACAGTTTATTGATACTCTGGTCGGTATTTTCCAAAGTTCCGGCTTTGCACAGTTTGGTGAGCCGGGCGGCTACCTCTACGCGATCATGATCTGCGTGGGCTGCTTCCTGCTGTACCTGGCCATCGTTAAGGAGTTCGAGCCCCTGATCCTGCTGCCCATGGCTTTCGGCATGATCCTGGCAAACCTGCCCGGCAGCGGCATCATCCACATGCAGTATTTCGTCGGTGACGGTCTGGAACACCCCATGTGGGTGGAGATCCTGAACAACGGCGGCCTGGCTGATATGCTTTACATGGGCGTCAAGCTGGGCATCTACCCGCCGCTGATCTTCCTGGGCATCGGCACCATGACCGACTTCGCACCCCTGATCTCCAACCCCAAGAGCCTGCTGCTGGGCGCTGCTGCTCAGTTCGGCATCTTCGGTACTTACATGGGCGCCCGTCTGCTGACCGCTACCGGTCTGGTGGATTTCACCCAGAAGCAGTCCGCTGCAATCGCCATCATCGGCGGCGCAGACGGCCCCACCGCTATCTTCGTCACCTCCCGTCTGGCTCCTGAACTGCTGGGCTCCATCGCCGTTGCGGCCTACAGCTACATGGCTCTGGTGCCTGTTATCCAGCCGCCCATCATGAAGGCTCTGACCACCAAGAAAGAACGCACCGTCGTGATGAAGCAGCTGCGCACCGTCTCCAAGACCGAGAAGATCATCTTCCCCATCATGGTCACCATCGTTGTTTCCCTGATCGTGCCTGACGCCGCCGTTCTGGTCGGTATGCTGATGCTGGGCAACCTGATGAAGGAGTGCGGCGTTGTAGATCGTATCCAGAAGACCGCCGGCAATGAGCTGATGAACATCATCACCATCTTCCTGGCTTTGTCCGTTGGCTGCACCACCTCTGCAAACACCTTCCTGAACACCCGCACCCTGTTCATCATCGTGCTGGGCCTGATCGCATTCTCCTTCGGCACCGCTGCTGGTGTTCTGTGCGGCAAGGTGATGTATAAGCTGACCGGTGGTCAGGTGAACCCCCTGATCGGTTCTGCAGGCGTTTCCGCTGTTCCTATGGCTGCCCGCGTTTCTCAGAAGGTCGGCCAGAGCGAGAACCCCTCCAATTTCCTGCTGATGCACGCTATGGGCCCCAACGTGGCCGGCGTTATCGGTTCCGCCGTTGCTGCTGGCATCCTGATCAACATCTTCGGCTAAGTATTTCCTGAAAAAGCAGTTTTCCCGCCCGTCCTGTGGTTTGCAGGCCGGGCGGTTTTTGTTTTGGGAGAACGATTGGAAATTGTCTCCGCTGACGCTCTGACAATATTAAGGTAATAATATTTTTATTTTGTGAATCCGAAAAGTCTGCGGACTTTTCGGATTCACTTTTTCACAGGAGAGGTCACCGCGGACAACGGCATCTGCCTGCGCTGGCTCCCTGTGGGAGCGTCTGCGCAGGCGGCCGCAACAGCATGTCGCTTTCCTTCACGACCCTTCCGTGAAAATGCAATTCCCGGCAGACCGCAGTCTGCCGGGAATTGCTCTATCTAAAATATTTCTTCCGCTAAACATGGCCAGAGCACAGCGGAGGCCATTCTAAATCGTCTTACTTGTTTTTATGTACAACTTTTTTAAAATGTGGTATACTGTACTTTGATAGTATAAACATAAAGGAACAGGTGAAACCATGGCAACAGATCTCGGGCAGGAATTCTGCTCTCTGCGCGATACCTATATTGAAAAACAGTTTGGCCGCCTGAACGATATGCAGCGTCAGGCGGTGTTCACCACCGACGGCCCGCTGCTCATCCTCGCCGGTGCAGGCAGCGGCAAGACCACCGTGCTGGTCAACCGCATTGCAAACCTTATCCGATTCGGTTCGGCCCACGGCTCGAAGCAGACGCCCCGCCCCGTCACCGAAGAGGACGTCAAGGCCCTGCGCAATGCCATCATGACCGGCACCGCCGCCCCCAGCTGGCTGGACGGGATGCTGCGCCAGAACGCCGTGCGCAGCTGGAACGTGATGGCCATCACCTTCACCAACAAGGCGGCAGGAGAGCTGAAAGAACGTCTGCGCCGGATGCTGGGCGGCGAAGAGGGCGACGAGGTGTTCGCGTCCACCTTCCACTCGGCCTGTGTGCGCATCCTGCGCCGCTGGGCAGAGGAGATCGGCTATCCCCGCAGTTTCACCATCTATGATACGGACGACTCCCAGCGCGTGATGAAGGCGGTCTACAAAGACTTGAACGTGGACGATAAGTTCCTGCCCATCAAGGCGGCCATTAACCAGATGAGCCGCTGGAAAGACCAGCTCGTCAGCCCGGAACAGGCTCTTTCCAATCCCGCCAAAGACACCAAAGGTGCCCTGACCGCCCGCATCTATGCGGCCTACGAAAAGCGCCTGAAGGAAGCCGGAGCCTTCGACTTCGACGACCTTATTTACCAGACTGTGCAGCTGCTGGTAGAGCATGAGGATGTGCGGGAGTTCTACCAGAACAAATACCGCTATCTGCTGGTGGACGAGTATCAGGACACCAGCGTGGCACAGTTCCGGCTGGTCAGTCTGCTCACCGGCCCGGAAAAGAACATCTGCGTCGTGGGCGACGACGACCAGAGCATCTATCGCTTCCGCGGCGCTACCATTGAAAACATCCTCAACTTCGAGCGCATCTATAAAGGCACCAAGACCATCCGTCTGGAGCAGAACTACCGCTCCACTTCCAACATTTTGAACGCCGCAAACTGCGTCATCCAGCACAACACTGAGCGCAAAGGCAAGACCCTGTGGACCAGCAACGGTGAGGGTGACAAAGTGCAGGTGTACACCGCCGAGAATGAGCAGGATGAAGCAAGCCATATCGCGGACGTCATTGGCGAACACCTGAAAGCAGGCGGACATCTGGCCGATCATGCCATTCTCTACCGCATGAACGCCCAGTCGGCCCCCATCGAAAGCTACTTCACCCGCGCGGGCATTCCGCACAAGATCGTGGGCGGCCAGCGCTTCAACGACCGCAAAGAGGTCAAGGACATCCACTCCTATATGTCCATTGTGGCAAACCCGCGCGACGACGTGCGCCTGCGCCGCATCATCAACGAGCCTGCCCGCAAGATCGGAGCCACCACCGTGGAGGTTATTGCGGACCTTGCCGGGCAGGAGGGCGTGAGCATGCTGGACATCATCAGCCGCGCCGACCAGTACGCCAAACTCAGCCGCGCCGTGATGCCGCTTCTGAAATTCTGGCAGATCTATCAGCGCCTGCAGGATTCCCTTGAGACCCGCACACTGGACGAGTTTGCATCGGATGTGATCGAACTGACCGGCTACAAAGCCATGCTGGAAGCCGATGCCGCCAAGGGCCACGAAGACGCCGCCGACCGCCTGCAGAACCTGGGCCAGCTGGTCAACAACGTGAAAAACTACTGCGACCAGCACGGTGAGGAAGCCACTCTGGAAGGCTATCTGGAAGATATTGCCCTCATCAGTGATATCGACAGCTACAACGAAAGTGCCGATCAGGTGGTGCTTATGACCATCCACTCCGCCAAGGGCCTGGAGTTTCCCTATGTGTTCCTCATCGGCATGGAAGAGGGCGTGTTCCCCAGCGAGATGAGCAAGTATTCCGAAGCCGATCTTGAAGAGGAACGCCGCCTTGCTTATGTGGGCATCACCCGTGCCAAAAAGGAACTCTACATCTCGAGCAGCGTTTCCCGGATGCTCTATGGCCGCACCCAGCGCAACGAGCCCAGCCGCTTCCTGCGTGAGATCGAGCCTGAATACATTGAAGAGACCCGCAGCCCGGTGCTGGAACAGCGTTCCCGCATGGGCGGCTGGGGCGACAGCTACAGCGACACTGTGCCCGGCGGCGCGTCCGGTTACTCAGGGCCATCCGGCTGGGGCCGCAGCAGCTACGGCGGCGGTTATGGCAGCAGCTACAGTAACCGCGGCAGCTACCTGAACCGTGAATACAACGCGGGCGAGAGCCGGGGTTTTGGCTCGGCTTATGCGAACCGGGGGCAGAGCTCCGGCGGCTACGGCTCTGGTTATGGAAACCGCAGCAGCACAGGTGCCGGTTACGGTTCAGGATATAGTTCTGGATATTCAAACGGTGCAGCGACGAAAAAACCTGCAAAGCAAATATCCTTTACAGGCGCTCCGACGGCCCCAAAGCCCGTTTCCACCGGCCCGAAGCACTATGAGCCCGGCGACATCGTGGAGCACAAGGTGTTCGGCCGCGGTCAGGTTGTGGCTGTGAAGCCCGCCGCCGGAGACCAGATCGTTGAGATCAATTTTGAAAAGGTCGGCATCAAAAAGACCATGGCAAACTTTGCCCCGCTGACCAAGATTACGGAGGAATAACACAACATGATGACCGTTCGATTGATCGCCCATACCCCGGAACCGGAAAAGGTGGTGGCTGCAGCGGCGAAGCTGTGCTATTCCGACGCCCACATCACCGACCTGCTGGACGGGCTGGACGAGGAAAAGACCGCAAAGTTCCTCACCATGCTCAGCGACCTGGGCCATGCCAGCCCCATTGAGCACGCCAGCTTCACCTTCGGCATCGAGGGGGTCAGCCGCACGCTGCTGGCCCAGATCACCCGGCACCGCATTGCATCCTTCAGCGTCCAGAGCCAGCGCTATGTGCGTCTGGACGACTTCCGCTATGTAGTGCCGCCCGAGATCGAAGCGATCCCGGAGGCAAAGGAAGCCTTCCTTGCCAGCATGGAAGAGGACGCGAAGCGCTACCTCGACCTTGCCCGCAAGCTGGAAGAGGGCCACACCGCCCGCCTGATGGCCGAAGGCCTGCCCGAAAAGCAGGCCCGTGCCAAGGCCGGCAAGCAGGCCAACGAGGATGCACGCTTCGTGCTGCCCAACGCATGCGAGACCAAAATGGTGGTCACCATGAACGCCCGCAGCCTGCAGAATTTCTTTAATCTGCGGTGCTGCAACCGTGCCCAGTGGGAGATCCGGGAGCTGGCGGAAAAGATGTTCGAGCTGGTGTATCCGGTGGCACCCCATATCTTTGCAAAGGCGGGCCCGGCCTGTGTCAGCGGCCCCTGCCCGGAGGGCAAGATGTGCTGCGGCAAGACCGCCGAGGTGCGCGCAAAATATGCAGCCATCAAGGGGGAAGCCGAAGTATGAGCAAGGGAAAACTAATCGTCATTGAAGGGCTGGACGGCAGCGGCAAGGCCACACAGGCAAAGCTGCTGGCAAAGCATCTGACCAAACAGGGGCTTTCCGTGCGGGAAGTGAGCTTCCCGGATTATGCCAGCGATTCCAGCGCCCTTATCAAGATGTATCTGGACGGGCAGTTCGGCCAGCACCCGGATGATGTAAACGCCTATGCGGCCTCCAGCTTTTTCTCGGTGGACCGCTATGCCAGTTACAAAAAGGACTGGGGCAGCTTCTACGAAGACGGAGGCATCGTCATCGCTGACCGCTACACCACATCCAACGCGGTGCATCAGTGCTCCAAGCTTCCGCCGGAGCAGTGGGAGAGCTTTTTGAGCTGGCTGTTTGACTATGAGTTCCATCTGCTGGGCCTGCCTGCACCGGATGCAGTCATTTATCTGCAGGTGGACCCCGCTGTGAGCCAGAAGCTCATGACCCAGCGCTACCACGGCGACGAGAGTAAAAAGGATGTCCACGAAAAGGACACTGAGTATCTGGCCCGCAGCCGTGCTGCTGCCGAATACTGCGCGGCTCATCTGGGCTGGGCCACCGTCCACTGCACCAGCGGAGACACCATGCGCAGCATTGAGGAGCTCCAGGCCGAGGTGCAGGGCATTGTGATGAAACAGCTGGAGAAGTGACGGCTCTGCGGGCTGAGAGAAACTCCTTCCGTCATCGCTGCGCGATGCCACCTCCCTCTATGAGGGAGGCTTTGGCAGTACGGTAAAGTTTCCAGTTTCGCCAGAGGCTCCCTCACTGAGGGAGCTGGATGCGAGTGAAACGAGCAGACTGAAGGAGTATGTGCGCGGAAGATTCTGTGATCACTGCTTTCTAACATAAAATTTGATAAGAGGGGGCATCCTGACAGATGTATCGTTTGATGCAGCCGGGTGACAAACCGGCCGTGCTGGCCTTGTGGCAGAGCCAGCGGAAACAATCCGAAGAATTCGCCGAAAAAGCCATTGAGCAGTTTGCAGGCGAACAGAACGTCTATGTCGCCGAGGAAAACGACGAGATCGCCGCTGTGGCGCTGGCGGTTCCGGTGACGCTGCAGGGCCGCGCGGGCAGCTACCTTTACGGCCTGTGCGGCGAGGGAAGCCTGATCCTTGCCGGGCTGCTGGACTACCTGTGTGCCCAGCAGAAACTGCGGGGCGCGGGCTTCACGGTGACGGTGCCATCCGGCCCGGAACAGGCTGCACTCCTGCAGGACAAGGGTTTCGCGTGGGCATTCCCGCTGCGATGCCTGCCCCGTGAGGTGGAGCGCAACCTGTGGAGTCAGGCGGAATTTGACTCTGTTACAGCAAAAAAACTCTGTGAGCTGCGGGAGCGCTTCTGGCCGGATACGGTGCAGCTGAGCCCGGAGCGCATGGCCGTTGTGCTGGGCGACCTTTACTCCGCCGGTGCCACCATCGTTTCCAGCGACCACGGCTATGGCGTCTATTTCCGCGAGGAAGACACTCTTTATTTTGTGGAGATGCAGGCCGACAGTGACCGTGCTGCCGAAGTGCTTATGGAAGCCGCCCGCGAGAAGGAAGTCATCGTGGAAAAGGCGGTCATCACGGTGGGCGCATCCCAGCCGCTGTTCCTCGGCGAGGGCACCCGGCAGGATTACGGCATGATCCGTTTTGACTCTGAGCCGTTTGACGTCAGCGAGAGCTATATGCGCCTGATGATGGAAAACTGAGATAGCTAAAGGAAGGTGCATATGGCACACGAAAAAAAACATGCTGCCCGGAAAAAAGGCGGTGTATGGAAGGTCTTGCTGGTGCTGGCCGTTCTGCTGGCGCTGGCGGCAGGAGCGGCGCTGCTGTTTGCCCGCAGTGAGATCAACGGCAGCGGCAAGGCCGCAGAGCCGGTCACGGTGAGTATCCAGCAGGGCAGCGGCGTGGCAACGATCGCTCAGAAGCTGAAAAGCGCGGGCGTCATCCGCTCGGCTCAGCTTTTCCGCTGGTATGTCAAGCAGCAGGGCACAGCCGCGAAGCTGCAGTACGGCGACTTTGAGCTGACCCCCGGCAGTTCCTACGATGCGCTGATCAAGAGCCTGTCCGAATATGCCAAGGCCGAGACGGTCCGGGTCACCATCCCCGAGGGCACCACGGCCATTGCCATTGCCCAGAAAATGGAAGCGGCAGGGCTGTGCAGCGCCGAGGACTTTTTGAAGGAAGCCAACGAGGGCGATTTCAGCGAGTACACCTTCTGGCAGTATGTGCCGGACGACGCCGACGCCCCTGACCGCTTCATGAAGTGCGAAGGCTATCTCTTCCCGGAGACCTACGAGTTCCTGAAGGACGACACGGTGCACAACTATGTGGCAACCTTCTATGCCCAGTTCGACGCCCAGATCACGGACGAGATGTATGCTGAGCTGGAACAGCAGGGCATGACCCTGCCGGAGCTCATCACGCTGGCGTCCTTCGTGCAGGAGGAAGCGGGCAACGATCAGGACTCCAATGTGGCGCAGGTGTTCCGCAACCGTCTGGCCGAGGGTTCGCCTTACCCTCGCCTGCAGAGCAACACTTCCAGCTATATCCAGAGCGACGCTGACAACAACTACCTTTGGAACTGGGTCGCACCCTATTACGGCGGCTGGGACAACATCCCGGAAAACATCGTGGCTGCGTATGATACCTACAGCTGCACCGGCCTGCCTGCCGGGCCTATCTCAAACCCTGGCATTGCTGCCATCAAAGCAGCGCTGGACCCCGAACCCGACGAGGAAGCAAAGGACGCTTATTTCTTCGTCACGGATCTGAAGGGCAATTACTACTATGCCCGCACCCTCAGCGAACACAACGCCAACTGCCAGACCGCAGCGGCGGTGAATAAGTCGCTGAACGCTGGGAGCTAAAGTCGAATAGAAAGCGAAATTTTATAACGTACCTGTAATTCCCAGTTCCCCGTTAACGTCCTCGCCCTCTCAGCTTCACTTCGTTCAGCAGCTCTCCCAAAGGGAGAGCCTTTGGCAAAACCGGAAGGTTGACCGTACTGCCAAGGCCTCTCACTTTGGGAGAGGTGGCATTGCGAAGCAATGACGAAGAGGGCGAGCCGTCAAGTCCTGAGAGGGAAAACTTTCCGAAAGAGGAAAAATTCGTTGTTCATATAAATAAAAAGAGAGGAATTTGAATATGCTGCAAATCCCGGAACTGCTTGCCCCGGCGGGCGACCTGGAACGCCTGCGCTATGCCATCAACTACGGTGCTGATGCCGTTTACTGCGGCCTGCCGGAGTTCGGTATGCGCTCCGCCCCGGCAAACTTCACGCCGGAACAGCTGGCGGAGGGCGTCATCTATGCCCACGCCCGCGGCCGCAAGGTCTATCTGACCATGAACACCCTGCCCACCAATGAGGAAGCCGACCGCCTGCCCGACGCCATCAAGGAAGCGGCCAAGGCGGGTGTGGATGCTTTTATCGTGGCAGATCTGGGCGTTCTGGACGCCTGCAAGACCTTTGCCCCGGACATCGATGTCCACATGTCCACTCAGACCGGCATCACCAACTGGGCTGCAGCCCGCGCTGCCTACAACATGGGCGCAAAGCGCGTGGTGCTGGCCCGCGAAATGACCCTGCAGGACATTGCCGTCCTGCGTGACAAGACCCCGCCGGAGCTGGAGATCGAGGCCTTTGTGCACGGCGCCATGTGCATGAGCGTGTCGGGCCGGTGCCTGCTGTCCAACTACATGGCGGGCCGCGACGCCAACCGGGGTCAGTGCGCCCAGCCCTGCCGCTGGAAATACTATCTCAGCGAGGAGACCCGCCCGGGTCAGCTGTACGAGATCGGCGAAAACGAGAACGGCAGCTACATCCTCAACGCCAATGATATGTGCACTGCACCGTTCATCGACCTGATCTGCAAGGCGGGCGTGGACAGCCTGAAGATAGAGGGCCGCGCCAAGACCTTCTATTATGTCGCCAGTGTCACCGCAGCTTACCGCAAGGCGCTGGACACTTATCTGGCCGACCCGCTCAATGACAACTTTGAGCTGCCCGCCGAGGTCTACGACGAGCTCACCCGCACCAGCCACCGCCACTATTCGCCGGGCTTCTACTTTGGCCGCGAACAGGCCAGGCAGGCCACCGACAGTGCTACTTACATCCGCGAGTGGGAGTTCGTGGGCACCGTGGACAACTGGGAAAACGGCATTGCGTCCTGTCAGCAGCGGGGCAAGTGGAGCATTGGCGACACGCTGGAAGCTCTCTGCCCGGACGGACGCAGCATCCCGCTGACCCCGGAGTGGATCAAAAACGAAGCCGGTGAAGCCATGGAGAGCACCCCTCACGCCATGGAAAAGTACACCATTCCCACGCCGGAGCTGCCGCCCATGAGCCTGCTGCGCCGCAAGACGGTGTAAAAATCACTTATCTAAGAGGAAAAAGAGACTATGGAGCAAACACGTCTGTGTCCCTACTGCATGCAGCCGCTGACGCCGGCGGCGCAGAGCTGCCCCCACTGCGGCAAGGTGTTTGTGGGGCGCAACCCCGGCGGCAGCCTGCCGGTGGGCACGGTGCTGGCCGGGCGCTATACGGTGGGAGAGATGCTCAGCATCGACGGCGAGGGCATCCTGTACCGGGGTGTGGAAAACCTGGGCGGTTTCCGGGTGACCATCAAGGAATATCTGCCGGTCACGCTGGTCGCAGAACGCACCGACGAGAGCAGCACACTGCGGCCGAAGCAGGGCAGCGAGGTGCTGTTCAAGACCACTCGCATGGATTTTTCGGATCTTTACCGCTCCATCCAGCGCATCACTCCGGCCAATGGTCTGGAAGCGGTGCTGGATGTGGTGGAAGCCAACAACACGATCTATGCCGTCATGGAGAACCCCGGCGGCGTGCCGCTGGATCAGTGGCTGGAGGATCACCCCGGCCCGCTCCGCCCGGAGGATGCCTGCGCTATGCTGCAGCCGGTGTTCGAGGGTGTGGCGGCGATGCACAAGATCGGTCTGGTGCACCGGGGCATCTGCCCGGAGAACATTCGGGTCATGGAGAATGGCTGGTGCCGTCTGGCAGGTTACGCCACGGTGGGCCTGCGCACGGCGGGCAGCGGCCTGCACGAACAGCTCTATGAGGGCTACTCCGCCCCGGAACAGTATTCCACCGCCGAGTTCGAAGGGCGCTATACCGATGAATACAGCCTTGCGGCGGTGTTCTACCGCATGGTGTGCGGGCAGGCCCCGGTGCCTGCCGCCCAGCGTGTGGTGGCGGACTCCAACCCGCGGGCGAAAACCGTGAACAGCGCTGTGCCGGGCTACGTCTCGCAGGTGCTGCAGCTGGGCCTGCGCCTGCGCCCGATGGAGCGCATCCAGACGGTGCCGCAGCTGTATCAGGCACTTTCGTCGAAGGAGTACACCGCCGAGCTCACCCGAACCATGAAGCCGGAAACGGCGGTGCAGGCTGCCCCGGCAGAAGCGGAGCACAAACATCTGCTGAGCCTGAAAGCCCTTCTGGCGGCGATCCTGATCCTGCTGGCTATTCTCATTCTGCTCACCCTGTGGGGGGTTATGAGCCAGAACCGCCAGCCCGCCGCGTCTTCGGAGCCTGCCTCCGAGCCCGCCAGCAGTGAGGTGATGGAGCCGCAGAACGTGGTGCCGGATTTTGTCGGCATGGACTATGCTCAGGTGCAGAACAACCGGGAATACACCGGCATGTATCTGTTCTATGTCACCGAGGAATACAGCGACACCGCCCCGCTGGGCCAGATCATCCAGCAGGAGCCGGAGGCCGACACCGTGCTCAAGGCAGGGGAGACCATCCGTCTTGTGGTGAGCAAGGGCCCCCAGACCGTGGAGATGCCGAACCTTGTTGGTTTCACGCAGGACAGCGCCGTGAAGGAACTGGAAGCCCGCGGGCTCATTGCCAGCTGCTTCATGGTGGTGAATGACGGCTCCTATGCGGCGGGCTGTGTGGTGCGTGCCAGCGAAGAGCCGGGCATCCGGGTAGCTGTGGGCACGGTCATCACCGTGTATATTGCGGCAGACCCCAGTGTGCAGATCACTACCCCGCCGGAGGAACCTTCCGCCACAGAGCCCACCACCGAGCCGGAGATGCCGGAAACAACGCCCTCGGCAGATGGTGAGACGGAAGCAGCAGAGTGAGATTCTGCTTTTTAAAGAACCAGTCAGGCGGCAGGACGGCGGGGAGTTTCCAAAGCAAATGATCCGCTGGGGTGGGACCCTGTTGCCCGCAGGGCAATAGGGCGGGCGACGGAATGGCCCGAAGCATTTGCGTGGAAAGCTCCCCGCCATCCTGCCCGGGAAAAGGCGGATATATAATAAAATAAAGCAGGAGCGGGAGCCTTTTTACGGGCTCCCGCTTCTGCTTGTTTAGGATAGGAAAGAGAATGGCTTAGTTTAGAGGTTGGTGTAACCCATCAGGTAGCGGTCAACCTCGGCGGCGCAGTCGCGGCCCTCACGCAGGCCCCAGACCACAAGGCTCTGGCCGCGGCGCATGTCGCCGCAGACGAACACCTTTTCCACGTTGGTCTTGAAGCTGTGGTCGGCCACATTGCCGCGGGGAGTCAGCTCCACACCAAATGCATCGGCCACATAGTTTTCGCAGCCGACAAAGCCTGCGGCGATGAACGCCAGCTGGCAGTCATAGGTGAATTCTTCGCCGGTGGGCACCATGCTGGTGCAGCAGGTCTCGGGGTTCCGCTCCGGTTTCAGGTAGCTGATGACGGCACCGGTCAGGTTCCCGGCGTCGTCCTTCAGGAACTCCTTGACAGTGGTCTGGTAGACGCGGGGGTCCTTGCCGAACTTGGCAAGGCATTCGGTCTGGCCGTAGTCCACCTTCAGCACCCGGGGCCACTCGGGCCAGGGGTTGGAAGCAGTGCGCTCCTTGGGCGGCTGGGGCATCATTTCCAGAGCCACCAGATCGGTGCAGCCCTGACGCAGGGCCGTGCCCTGGCAGTCGTTGCCGGTGTCGCCGCCGCCAATGACCAGAACATTTTTGCCCTTGGCATCAATGGCCTTACCGTCGGTGAACTTGGAATCCAGCAGGCTCTTTGTCACGCTGGTCAGATAGTCCACGGCGAAGTGCACGCCGTTTGCGTCACGGCCCGGCACATTCAGGTCGCGGGCCTTCTTGGCACCGCAGCAGAGAACCACGGCGTCGTAGCCATTCAGCAGCTCTTCGGCGGCGACAGCCCCGCCCACATCCATGTTGGTGCGGAACTCTACGCCCTCGGCCTGCATGATCTTGATGCGGCGTTCGATGACGGATTTATCCAGCTTCATGTTGGGGATGCCGTACATCAGCAGTCCGCCCACACGGTCAGCCCGCTCAAACACGGTCACAGCGTGGCCGCGCTTGTTCAGATATTCTGCCACGGACAGGCCCGAGGGGCCGCTGCCCACCACGGCAACGCTCTTGCCGGTGCGGGCCGGAGGGGGAGCAGCGTGGAGCCAGCCTTTCGCGTAGGCCGTCTCAATGATGGCGTGCTCGTTCTCGCGCACGGTCACGCTGCTGCCGGTCACATCGCCGCAGGTGCAGGCGGCCTCGCACAGGGCGGGGCACACCCGGCTGGTAAATTCCGGGAAGCGGTTGGTCACCATCAGGCGGTGGAGCGCCAGCTCCCACTTGCCCTGATACACCAGGTCGTTCCACTCCGGGATCAGGTTGTTCAGCGGGCAGCCGGAAGCCATGCCGCCGATCATCATGCCTGCCTGACAGAAGGGAACGCCGCAGTCCATGCAGCGCGCTGCCTGGGTCTGCTGCTCCTCGCGGGAGAGCCAGACGTGAAATTCGTTAAAGTTTTCAATGCGCTCCAGCGGCGGCACGTCCGTGCTGGTTTTGCGCGAATAATCCATAAATCCTGTGGTCTTGCCCATAATGCTGCCCTCCTTACTTCTTCTTCTGCACCGTGTAGAATGCTTCGATCTGGGCCTGTTCGCCGTCCAGACCGCGCTCTTCCACGGATGCGATCACCCGCAGCATACGGTCGTAATCGTAAGGCAGAACTTTCTTGAACTTGGGCAGGAATTCGCTGAAGTTGTCCAGAATTTCCCTGCCGCGGGGGGAGCCGGTGGCTTCCACATGCTCGCGGATCAGCTCTTTCAGGGTGGCCACGTCGTACTTGTGCTCCACAGGCTCCAGGCTGACAGTCTCCTTGTTGACGCGCTGATAGAAGTCCCAGTTCTCGTCCAGCACATAGGCGATGCCGCCGGTCATGCCGGCTGCAAAGTTCTTGCCGGTCTGGCCGAGAACGACCACCGTGCCGCCGGTCATGTACTCGCAGCCGTGGTCGCCCACGCCTTCCACGACGGCGGTGGCACCGGAGTTGCGCACGCAGAAGCGCTCACCGGCCACGCCGGAGATGAATGCCTTGCCGCTGGTGGCACCATAGAGGGCCACGTTGCCGGTGATGATGTTCTCTTCGGGCTTGAAGGTGATGCCCTGCGGCGGGCGGATAACGATCTTGCCGCCGGACAGGCCCTTGCCCATGTAGTCGTTGCAGTCGCCCACGAGGTCGAGGGTCAGGCCGTTGGGGATAAATGCGCCGAAGCTCTGGCCGCCTGCACCCACGCAGTGCGCGGTGTAAACGTCATCCGGCAGGCTGTTGCCGTATTTGCGGGTGATCTCGCTGCCGAAGATGGCACCAAAGGCACGGTCGGTGTTGGAGACGTCCAGATTGACGCTCTGGGGGTTCTTGCTGTTCAGCTTGAACTTCTTCATCAGAACCTTCATGTCGAGGGTGTTTTCCAGATGGAAGTCGTAGGTGTCCTCTTTCACGAAGTGGACATTGCTGTTCTCAATGGCGGGGTTGTGCAGGATGCAGTCCAGGTTCATCTTGGAAGCACGGCTGCCGGGGGCGGCAGGCTTCACTTTGAGCAGGTCGGTGCGGCCCACCAGTTCATCGATGGTGCGCACGCCCAGCTTTGCCATGTATTCGCGCAGCTCCTCGGCCACGAAGGTCAGGTAGTTGATGATATATTCCGGCTTGCCCTTGAAGTTCTTGCGCAGCTCGGGGTTCTGGGTGCAGATGCCCATGGGGCAGGTGTCGAGGTTGCACACACGCATCATGACACAGCCCTCAGCCATCAGCAGGGTGGTGCCGAAGCCGAATTCCTCTGCGCCCAGCATACAGCTGATGGCGACGTCGCGGCCGGAGAGCAGCTTGGAGTCACTCTCGATGCGCACGCGGGTGCGCAGGCCGTTCATGATCAGCGTCTGATGGGTCTCGGCGATGCCCAGCTCCCAGGGCAGGCCCGCATTCTTGATGGAAGTGCGGGGGGCTGCACCAGTGCCGCCGTCGTAGCCGGACACCAGAATGACCTGTGCGCCGCCCTTGGCAACACCGGCCGCGATGGTGCCGACGCCGGCCTCGCTGACCAGCTTGACGTTGATGTTGGCATTGCGGTTGGCATTTTTCAGGTCATAGATCAGCTCAGCCAGGTCCTCGATGGAGTAGATGTCGTGGTGCGGCGGGGGAGAGATCAGGCCCACACCAGTGGTGCTGTGGCGGGTCTTTGCGATCCACGGATACACCTTGGCACCGGGCAGGTTGCCGCCCTCGCCGGGCTTTGCGCCCTGTGCCAGCTTGATCTGAATTTCTTCTGCAGATACGAGGTATTTGCTGGTGACGCCGAAGCGGGCGGATGCCACCTGCTTGATCTTGGAATTGCTCTCGCTGTGGTAGCGCTCTTCGGGTTCGCCGCCCTCGCCGGTGTTGCTGCGGCCGCCCAGACGGTTCAGAGCGATGGCGATGGTCTCATGGGCTTCGCTGCTCAGTGCGCCGTAGCTCATGGCTGCGCCTTTGAAGCGCTTGACGATGGAGCTGACGGGCTCCACCTCTTCCAGCGGGATGCCGCCGTTGGGGTCATAGTTGAAGTCCAGCAGGCTGCGCAGATGCACGCCGTCGGTGCCCATGTTGTCCACAGCGTTGGTGAACTGCTTGAATGCGCCGTAGTCGTTGGTGAAGCAGGCCTTCTGGAACAGGTGGATGGTCTGGGGGTTGAACAGGTGCTCTTCCTTGCCGCTGCGGAACTTGTGTGCGCCGCTGTCGGCCAGCTCCATGTTGATGTCCAGACCCAGCGGGTCAAAGGCAGCGTTGTGCTGGGCTTCCACGTCAGCCTGAATGTCCTCGATGGTAATGCCGCCCACACGGCTCACCGTGCCGGTGAAGTATTTGTCGATGACGTCCTTGGAGATGCCCACAGCCTCAAAGATCTGGCTGCTCTGGTAGCTCTGGATGGTGGAAATGCCCATCTTGGACGCAATCTTCACGATGCCGCTGAGGATGGCGTTGTCGTAGTCCTCCACGGCTGCGTAGTAGTCCTTATCCAGCAGGCCTTCGTCGATGAGCTGGCCGATGGTCTCATGTGCCAGATAGGGGTTGATGGCGCAGGCACCGTAGCCCAGCAGCGTAGCGAAGTGATGCACTTCGCGGGGTTCTGCGCTCTCGAGGATGAGGGCCAGCGCGGTGCTCTTCTTGGTACGGATGAGGTACTGAGACACAGCGGAAACAGCCAGCAGGCTGGGAATGGTCACATGGTACTCGTCCACATCGCGGTCGGACAGGATGATGATGTTCGCGCCCTCTTTGTAGGCACGGTCCACTTCCAGGAACACGCGGTCGATGGCTTTTTCCAGGCTGGTGTTCTTGTAATAGTTGATGGAGACCGTGGCGACCTTGAAGCCGGGCACGTTCATATATTTGATCTTCAGCAGGTCAGTGCTAGTGAGGATGGGGTTGTGCACCTTGAGCACTTTGCAGTTCTCGGGCTTGTCCTCCAGCAGGTTGCCATGTGCGCCGATATACACGCTGGTGGAAGTGACCACCTTTTCGCGGATGGCGTCGATGGGCGGGTTGGTGACCTGTGCGAAGCGCTGCTTGAAGTAGTTGAACAGCGGGGGATGCTGGTTGCTCAGCACGGCAAGGGGCGTGTCAGTGCCCATTGCGCCGGAAGGCTCTGCGCCCGCCCGGGCCATGGCAAGGATCTGAGTGTTCACATCCTCATACTTGTAGCCGAACACCTTCTGCAGGCGGGTCAGCTGGTCGCCGGTGTAGCTGGGCACCTTCACGTTGGGAATCTTCAGCTTGGAGAGCTGCACGAGGTTCCGGTCGATCCACTCACCGTAAGGCTCGCGGCTGGCGTAGAACTCTTTCAGCTTTTCGTCGTCCACGACCTCGCCCTTGACGGTGTCCACCAGCAGCATTTTGCCGGGGCGCAGGCGGTCTTTCACGAGGATGCTCTCGGGCTCGCATTCCAGCACGCCCACCTCGGAAGAAAGGATCATGCGGCCATCCTTGGTGATGTAGTAGCGGCTGGGGCGCAGACCGTTGCGGTCCAGCACAGCGCCCATCACGTCGCCGTCCGAGAAGAGGACAGCGGCGGGGCCGTCCCAAGGCTCCAGCATGGTGGCGTAATACTGGTAGAAGTCACGCTTCTTCTGGCTGATGTTCTTGTTGTTCTCCCAAGGCTCCGGGATGGTGATCATCACGGCCAGCGGCAGGTCCATGCCGTTCATTACCATGAACTCCAGGGCGTTGTCCAGCATGGCGGAGTCGGAGCCGGAAGTGTTGATGATGGGCAGGATCTTGTTCATGTCGTCCTGCATGATGGGGCTGGAAATGCTCTCCTCACGGGCCAGCATGGCGTCCGTGTTGCCCTTGATGGTGTTGATCTCGCCGTTGTGCAGGATGAAGCGGTTGGGGTGGGCGCGCATCCAGCTGGGGTTGGTGTTGGTGGAGAAGCGGCTGT
>CAVKKE010000055.1:0-16736 GCA_963656875.1 Barnesiella intestinihominis
CCTCGGCCATCTTCTTCATGCCCTTCAGGGCGTTGATCTGGCGGGCGATCTCCTCGCGCAGGCGGATGACGTCATCGGTCATGGTGCCGTCGCCGCAGTTGGCGAAATCTTCCTGCTTGAATTTGATCAGAGCATCGATGCCGTACAAGGCAACGCGGCGGTAGTCGCCGACGATGCGGCCGCGGCCATAGGTATCGGGCAGACCGGTGATGATGTGAGTGTGGCGGGCAGCCTTCATCTCCGGGGTATATGCATCGAACACAGCCTGGTTGTGGGTGCGGGTGTAATCGGTGAAGATCTTGTGCAGCTCCTCGCTGGGCTGATAGCCGTAGGTGATGCAGGCCTGCTCAGCCATCTTGATGCCGCCGTAGGGCATGAATGCACGCTTCAGGGGCTTGTCGGTCTGCAGGCCGACGATCTGCTCCAGATCCTTCAGGTTTTCATCGATGTAGCCGGGGCCGTAAGCGGTCAGGCCGCTGACGACTTCGGTCTCCATATCGAGCACGCCGCCCTTGGCGCGCTCAGCCTTCTGCAGCTTCTGCAGGGCTCCCCACAGCTTGTCGGTGGCCTCAGTGGGGCCAGCCAGGAAAGACTCGTCGCCGTCATACGGGGTGTAGTTTTTCTGGATGAAGTCGCGCACGTTGACTTCTTCTTTCCAGATGCGGCCTTCGAAGCCTTCCCACTGTTCGAAATTGATCATTGGAACCTCCTTGCTCCATTCCATGCTGTTGGTTAGCATATTCTAACTATTGAGCCTTTGAAAAGCCGCTCTCATTGGCGGCTTTCTGGGGGCGGATCGGTTTGAGCTGCTGGGAACAGAATCCGCATCTGCCCTTCCTGGCAGCCCGTAACTACAAGCTGTGGACAAGGCCCGAAACCTTGCCACAAAATCTTGCGCTAATATAATAACAATTCTTCTTACGGATTGCAAGAGGAAACAAGTGGATTTTACACAATCTTTGCTGTTTTTGTTTGGACAGAGTGCAAAAATCTAGAAGAAAACACTTCACGACAAAAAAGTTTTTGAAAATTTCAAAATAGGGGTTGACAAGACTAACCGGCTATGGTATCCTGTTGTCACAACGAGGTTAGACAAATCTAACCGCTTGTTAGACCACGTTGCACCAGAAAAGCGGGAGCCACTGCAAGGGCTTCTGCGAAAACCCCAATTCCTCCATTCCATTCTCTTTTTTCAAGTGAGATGCAGCTTAGTTTGCTCTGTATCTCGATGCGCGGCATCCGGTGTGATTGGTACCGCACCGTGTGCGAAAGAAAACAAAAACGGGACATGCAGCTTGACCACCTGCATGCCCCGATTTTTGTTTTTGTGAGGGAAAATAACTTAGACGTAATAAGGATTGGGCTTCAAAAGCAGCAGCACGATGTCGACCAGCCAGCCGATGCCAAAAAGACCGAAAGTGAACAGATAGAGCACGCCCATACCAATCTTGCCTTCATAGAATTTATGTGCACCCAAGAAGCCGAGGAACAGGCACAGCAGGAAGGCCACCCACTTGTTTTTGGGCTTGCCGCCAGCCACGGTGACGGTGTTTACATTGTTGTTGACATTGGTGTTGTCGTTGTGGATGACGATGGTGGGCTGTGCCACGGGGGCATCTTCCTTGGGCTTGGGCTCTTCTTCCATGGGCGGAACATAGGCACCGCACTGGTCACAGGCGGTCTGCTTGGGGTCAGCAATCTCGGCACCGCATTTGGGGCAGAAGCGCTTTTTGGGGGCGGGTTCTCCGCAGTTGGGGCAGAACTTGCCTTCGTATTCCGTGCCGCATTTTACACAAAACATAATTTTCCTCCGTGCAAATGGTAATAATATGGCGGACTTTCTTCAATAATACACCTGATGGGATGTAAAGTCAATACACCCGATTGGATGTCGGGTATAGTTCCCCTGAGGGGATGACTTGATGGATTGCTATAAACGGCTGCGCGACCTTCGGGAAGATGCGGATCTGACCCAAAAGCAGGCGGGAGCTTTGCTGAACACCACCCAGCAGCAGTATGCGAAGTATGAGCTGGGCGTGCAGGAGATCCCGACACGGCATCTGATCACGCTGGCGAATTATTACAATGTGAGCATTGATTATATCGTGGGCCGTGCAGAATGGACGGATGTGCAGTTATATCGGTTTTGGAACAAGCGGAGCCCTAAAGAAAAACAACAAATTTTCCACCAGTTTCAATCTGAATGTGAAAAATGGGGCTGTTGCAAAATGGCTCGCTGAAAAAATCATGCACAAAACCCGGAACCTTTTCAGGGCCAAAGTGGCTCAAAAAGGGTTCCGGGTTTCTGTTTTTGCGCTATTTTTTGTGCAAATTGCTATCGCATTTTTATTTTGCAACAGCCCCATTCGTATTCGATCAGCTTACGATCTCTGCCAGCTTTTGATACACTTCCTCCGCCCCGCCTTTGGGCGACTTGATCTTCACGAACTGGCTGTTCACGATGGCGGTGCCGTCAGAGTAGACCGTGAACAGCAGGTTGTTGTTCTCAGCATCATCATAATAACTCACGGTGACAGAATCAACCGGATATTCGTGGCTGTAGGAAGAATAGCTCTGGTTGAACCGCTTGACGCAGGTAACATTGGAGAGCAGGTCTGCGATCTTCTGATAAGCTGCATCGTCGGCGGAAAGCACCTGATAGTCCATTTCGGTGGAACTGGCAAAATTCTGGATGTGTTCCACCCGGACACCGGCCTGTGTGCTGGCGTCGATCTTTGACGCAAGGTCGATCTTTGCGGAAGGAAAGATCAGCACCAGTGCCAGCAAAATCAGCAGAACGATGCCGAAACGGGACAAGATGCTTTTTTCTTTCATTGCATTACGCCTCCTTTGGCGGCTCTATGTCTGCCAGATGCCGCTGGGCGATGAAGAAGCCTGCGGCACTGGCGGCGAACACCACATAATAGCTGGCGATGCGGTAGAGCATGAGCACACTCATCACCTCGCCGCGTTCCAGAAAGCTGCTGAACACCAGCAGAAATGCTGTCTCAATGGAGCCCATGCCTGCTACATTGGGCAGGGCGTTGGACAAAAACAGCATCAGGCTGGTGAGCAGCTGCACATGCCAGAAGCCCATGGGGGACAGCCCCATGAACTGGATGCACAGGTAAGGCAGGCAGAACAGGCCGAACAGCTTGACCGTCTGCAGGGCGAAGATCTTCACGCAGCGGGGCTTGTCTGCCAGCAGGCGGCGGCTCTCTTCGCCCAGAATGTCCAGCTGCTGCTGCCAGTCGGCGCGGCGCTGCTGCCATTTCGCGGTCTTGGGCAGAAAGCCCATCAGCCAGCGGGCGAGGTTCTGAATCAGCGGGGAGACGCACACCAGCACCAGAACCACGATGATGGCCGCCACCACAAAATATGCGGCGGGCAGATAGCTCATGACGCCGCTGGTGTTTGCTGCAAGCCACTTGTGCTGCAGCAGAAGCATCACGGTGGCGTAGAGCAGGACAGTAGATTTGTGGAAGACGTATTCCAGTGTCATCAGGCCCACGCCCGGCCCCAGCGGCAGGCCGCAGTGATAGAGATAATAGGTCTGCAGCGGCACGGCTCCGGCACCCAGAGTGACCACATTGCCGAAGGTGCCGCACCATGCGGCGTCAATGCCCTGCCAGAGTTTGAAGCCCGGGATGCGGCTGCGCACGATGACCCATGCCACACAGCCTTCCAGCAGCGGATAGCTGATGCCCACGGCCAGCACCACCAGCACCTGCCACAAGGACAGCTGAGAAAGCGCCGAGGTGATCTCGGCCCAGTGATCCTTGAACATGAAAACGATGACGCCGGTGAGCGCCAGAAGCACCAGCAGCGAGATGACAGTCTTTTTGCGGGAGGGCTGGCCGGAGGTGGGTTGACTCATAGGGGGAACAGGCTCCTTTCGGGAAAAATGATTTAATAAAAGTATAACACAGCGGAGCCGCTTCTTTGTGAACGGAACCGGAATTTTCTTGGACACATTTGATGGAATGATAAAAATATGCTGGATGGACAGGACAGGGGGGAGCTTTCCGCGCAAATGTTACGGGCCATTCCATTGCCCGCCCTATTGCCTTGCGGCAACAGGGTCCCACCCTGCCGGATCATTTGCTTAGGAAACTCCCCACCGTCCTGCCAGAAAAGACGCATTTCACTGCTACGGCTCTTCCTGTGAAAAAGCAAAGAGGAAAATCCCGCAGGATTTTCCTCTTTGCAAATATAAAAATAATATTTCCGCTTAATATGGCTAGAGCGAAGCGGAAGCCATTTAAATGGTCAGGCTTCGCCTGTCGTCTCCTTCACTAACCGGGTGAACGAACCGATATAGGCTTCATTGGAATAGTGCTTCTCATACAGCTTCCGGCAGTCGGCCTTCATGGTGGCCAGCTGCTCCGGATGCAGGATAGCGTGCTCCAGCAGTGCGGCTAGCTGGTCCGGGTCGTCGTCCTTGTAGACGAAGCCGTCCACACCCTCGGTGATGAGCCCGGCGGTGCCCGTGTGCTCCGACACGATGGAGGGCTTGCCAAAGATCAGCCCCTCGGTGACGAAGGTGGGCATGGGGTCGTCGCGGGAAGCACACACCACGCAGGCGCACTGATCCATCAGAGACTTGATCTCGGGGCGTTCCAGCCGCTTGCGGTAGAATACAGTATCGGGGTAGTCCTCCACAAGGGCATCCACCGTGTTTTTCAGGCTCTTGTCCGCAGGCTTGCCCACGAAGAGGAAAGCGGCTTTCTGCCGCACCTCGGGCTTCAGCAGGCGGATGGCGTTGCAGAAAATGTCCTGCCCCTTGCGGGGTTCGAAGGAACCCACGGTGACGAACAGCGGCCGTCCTTTTGCATAGCCGATGTCATAGACCGGGAAAGATTCCTGCGCATAGTCCGGCAGGCCGTAGATCAGCTGTTCGATCTGGAAATCCGGGCGCACGGAATGCATGGCGGCGGTGGCGTGGGAACCCACCGCGCAGACGTGCACGTTGGATTCCAGCTCTTTCGGGATCCTGTGTGCGATGAAGGGATAACCGGCGAATGCGTCATGCAGCCACCACAGCACCGGCACAAAGGAGCCGTTCAGGGTGCGCACAGCGGCGGCCTCCACCACTGTGTTGGCCAGCACGAAGTCTGCGCTGGTGGCAAGACCCCACAGCGAAGAGCTCGTCACGCAGTCACTGCGGGTGACCACAGCGGCACCGGCGTCCAGAAACAAGGGCAGAGAACCTTCGTCCGAAGGGCCCAGCACCACGACCTCGAAACCCATGCTGCGCAGCACCGGCACAGCGCTCACCAGCACGATGGGCGCACCGGTCATGGTCAGCTCATGGCTCAGGATCAGCGCCCGCTTCCCTCCGGCGGAGAACACATCATCGGCGCACAGCTCCCGCCGGAAATGCAGCAGGGACTGGGGGATGCGCTGGCAGTTCTCCGCCATGGCAGTGGCAAGGCGCAGCAGCTCGGTGACGCTGTCTTTGCCGCGGGCGGCGGCGCGGACGCAGTCCAGAAGCTTCCGGGACACCATGGCGCACCGGCTGCAGGGAATGTGCTGGGTGCTCAGGTAAAGAGCAGTGGCACCGTCAAAACCGAATGCGGCGTCGCACACCGCGAGGTCAGCCCCATCCCGCAGGGCGCTGGCAAAATAGGTCAGAGTGGTGGAGGTGCACTCCACGTCTTCGCTGACCAGCAGCACGCCCTCCACAGAGTCGGTCAGTTCCCCTTCCAGCCGGGTCACCAGCCGGAACTTGCGGTGCAGCTGGTTCTCCAGCGAATTTTCAAGGGCGAGATGACGCCCGGGGGCATAAACGAGCAGATAGCTGCTCTGAGTATCGGTATAAACCTGCTTCGTCAGCTGACGGCGCTGCAGGGCACTGTAACTGCTGTACATGTTCGGCACTCCTCTGCAAATGGTGTCAGTGACGGAACAGCCGGTGGAAGGCGCGCAGCGGTGCCGTGAGTTTCCAGCTGCTGCTGCCATACAGGCTTTCCAGAGAGGCTTCGTAGGCGGCGCGGCTATCCTGCAGTTCCTTCAGCTGCTGGTTCAGCCGGCCGATCTCCGCGCGGGAGACCTGCAGCTGCTCCCGCAGGTCGTTCTGGTCAGCTTCGGCCTTCAGCTTGATGGCGTTCAGAGCACGCAGCAGGGACTTGCCGGGCTGCTCATGCTGGAAGCGGTCCAGCGGGTAATAATGATAGCTCACCGCGAATTTCAGTCCGGCGGTGAAGGGAACGGTGCTGGTGACGGTCAGGTTGGGGTCCGGGTCCAGGAACAGAAGACAGTCGTCCTGCAGGGGCAGGCCGTTCACGGCGCGGCATTCCATCCGCTCATCCGAGATGCTCAGGTCAGTGACACAGCAGGCCAGCTCGCCGGGGTCCAGCCGCAGGGCCCGGGCATCCGTGGGCAGAATGAACACGGCCGACACTTCGTGGGTCAGCTCGTCATAGGCGTCCTCGGTGACGGTCAGGCACTCCCGCTGGGAGAAGCCTGCACCGGAATCGTAAAAAAGCTGGGGCAGCGTCAGGGCGGCGGGCTCGTCGTTTGAGCCGCTGTGCTTTGCAAGAGCGGCCTGATAGGTCAGCACCTGCTGTTCCAGCTCCAGGCACCGCTGTGCCAGCCGGGACACCCCTTCATCGGAAAGCTTGAGCTGCTGCTCCAGGTCGGCAGCACGGCTGCGCGCAGCCGCAAGGGTCTCGGGGACGTCATTGTTCATAACCGGATTCTCCTCTTGTTTTTATGATACGGCCGCAAACCGCAGCAGCCAGGGGAAGACGTCAGTGCCGGGCGGTGTAGTGCTGCACTGCAGGGGTGCGGCGCCGCGCCGGGAACAGCTTGATGATGAGGGCGCGCCATGCCTGCAGCAGCAGGCATACCAGCCAGATGGAGCCCATGGATACAGCATATTGTGCCCACATGCCCAGGATCGGGTGATCGGTGAATTTTGCCACGAACAGATACCACGGAATGGCGGTGAGCTCAATGGTATGTACGCAGAAGATGTTAAGCGAACGCCTGCCCACTGCTTCGAGGAATCGCACCACCGGCCCGCGGCCCCGGCTCCAGCGCATGAACAGCCGGATGAACAAAAGGCCCGCTGCACCGTCCAGAAAGATGCTGATGGGGCCCAGAGACCACTCTGCCAGGGAAATGCAGTCGGTGGTGCGGGTGATGAGAGCCCCCACTGCGATGAGCACCGTGGCGGCGATGAGCCCGGCCCGCAGCTTCGGGGAGAGGGGCTGATCCAGCAGATGGTGCTTTTTGGCGAGAAAGCCGATGTAGAGATAAGGCACCACCACAGCGCCCTGTGTGAGGCAGAAAGGCAGCTCCCACACGAGGCTGGAGCCCC
Source organism: Barnesiella intestinihominis (assembly GCA_963656875.1). Classification (GTDB taxonomy): domain Bacteria; phylum Bacillota; class Clostridia; order Oscillospirales; family Ruminococcaceae; genus Faecalibacterium. The sequence goes on from CAVKKE010000055.1 coordinate 7,325, forward strand.
AGCCCAGCAGGGCGCACCCGGCCACCGCCCAGGGAACATAGTTCTCCGGGAAGATATTGAGGATCACATCCAGAAAGATCCAGCTCACCAGCAGGGAGAGCAGGTACCACATGGGGCCGCAGGAGAAGAACTTCTGCCCGAAATACTCTGCCGTGTGGGGCAGACCCAGCAGAAAACCGCCCGTGACCTTGATGGACTCGCCGATGGTCCCGGGCAGGTAATCGAACGTCTTATAATGAACAAAAAAGTGCAGCAGGCAGGTGAACAGTGCCGTGTAAAGATAAGGCTTCAGCAGGCTTTTCAGCTGCTGATGGATGCACTTGCCGATGGAGCGCTTGCGGAAGCCGTAGCCGCTGGCGATAAAAAACGCCGCCATCAGGCTTTCGCGGTAGATGAACGGAAAAAAAGCGGTCAGTGAAAGGCCGCTGAAACTTTGCAGAGAATACAGCTCGGCGGTGTGAGCGAACACGATGGTCAGCATGCCGGCACCCTTGAGCATATCGAACATACCAATGGAATTGGCAGTGCGGGGTCTGGTTCCTTCCATGAACAGGATCCTTCCTCGCGCCGGGCCGCCCCTCAAAGTTGATCCTGGCGCAATGTGTGAGAATTGATGAAAAAGACGCGGGTTTTTGTCAATAGTATAATGCTTTTTGTGCAGGCTGTCAATTTTGAATTGCAGTGCGGGGAGGGGCGGTTGTTGTCTTTTCCGATAAAAAGCATATCACACAGAGGGCGATATCGCAACGAAAGGGAGAAATTGCTAAGCAAAATACAAAAGATGTGCAAGTAAATATTGCTGAAATTGGAAATTAAATGTTGCAAAAGCCTTGCATTGCCCGGTGGGATATTGTATACTGAGCACAGTTGGAAAAGTCTGGGAGATGAGCTCCGGGTGCCGGGGCCGTATGCCGCCGGACAGGAAATGAAAAGTGGAGGCAGAAGAAATGATCACATCCCTGTATCAATCTCTTTGCAATATGGAAACCAACATCGCAGACCGCGTGGCGCTGCGCTGGTATGACGAAGAAAAGCAGGGCGTCGCTGAGGTGCACTATGCTCAGTATGCCCAGGATCTGCGCCGGTTTGTCGCGTTTCTGTGTGCAGAGTATGGCGACGTGAAAGGCAAGCGTGTGGCCATCCTGGCCCGCAACAGCTATGAGTACGTCATCTGCATGTACGGCACCGTCATCGCAGGCGGCGTGGCTGTGCCCCTGAACCTGGGCAAGGACTGGGACGCCATCTCTTATGAGCTGGGCCTCACCGAGCCGGTGTGCATCCTGCATGACGGCGAGTTCGCAGAGCGTGAGCCGGAATTTGAAAAGACTTACGGCAGCATCCTGCGGCCCATGAATGCTTTCGCAGCTTATGAGCCTGCACAGGACGTGACCGAGGTGGACGACCTGTCTGCGCTGGCCTTCATTATGTTCACTTCCGGCACCACCGGCCGCAGCAAGGGCGTCATGCTCAGCCAGAAGAATCTGTTCGCAGCCATGCCGGCCTTCCTTGATCCGTTCGAGGATACCCGCGCCTACACCGGCTGGAACACCGATGAGTTCTCGTCCCTGTCCGCTTTGCCCATGTTCCACATCTCGGCCATGACCAGCCTTGTTTCGTGGAGCATCACCGGCCACTCCATCAACCTGTGCAACAACCTGAAATACTTCTACCGTGACCTCGGTGCCATGCGCAGCGATGTGATGGCTGTGGTGCCCGTGCTGCTCAAGAGCATCTATAATGATGTGATGAAGGGCCGCCGCGAGCGCCTGAACGGCCTGCGGGTGCTCACCTGCGGCGCGGCCATGTTCGACCCCAAGATGCTCAGTGACCTGATGGACAAGGGCTTCTTTGTGGCGCAGATGTACGGCCTGACCGAGACCTGCGGCGACGGTGCATGGAACTCTTCCCAGGAAGCAAAGTATCTGACCAGCGTGGGCCATGTGGACCGCAGCTGTGAATATAAGCTGGAAGACGGCGAGCTGTGCATGCGGGGCGACCCCATCATGCTGGGCTACTACAAAGACCTGGAAGGCACTGCCGAGGTGCTGGACGCAGAGGGCTGGTTCCACACCGGCGATATTGCCCGTGTGGAAGAGGACGGCTACATGTATCTGACCGGCCGCAAGAAGAATGTCATCATCCTGGACAGCGGCGAAAACGTCAGCCCCGAGGAGCTGGAAAAGCTGCTGGTGCCCTGCACGGACATCCAGGAGTGCATCGTCAGGGAAAAGGACAAAAAGATCTGTGCCGTCATTTACTGCGACCCCGCAAAGCAGGACACTGTGAAGGACTTCATCACCACGGTGAACCGCAGCCTGCCGCTGTATAAGCGTATGGTTCCCGAGTTCAGCGCTGATCCGCTGCCCCGCAACTCGGCAGGCAAGCTGCTGCGTCAGTAAAAAGGGCTGAAAAGAGGGAGCGGATATGAGCAGCACAGAGCCGAAAAACCTTTATGAGCTTGTCACGAAGAACATGGAGCGGCGTTTCGCCGGACGGGCGGCTTTCCGCTGGTATGATGAAGCAGCAGATGTGGTGCACTGCAAGACCTATGGGGAGTGCGCACAGGACATCCGCCGTGCGGTGAATTACTTCCGCACCACGGTGCCCGGAGTGCGCGGCAGCCGCATCTGCCTGTGGAGCAATAACAGCTACGAATACGCCGTCAACTGTTATGGCATCATGCTGGCAGGCGGCGTTGTGGTTCCGCTGAACCAGCGCAAGAGCTGGGATGAACTGCACTATGAACTGCAGCTCGTGGAGCCTGTTGCCATTCTGACCGACGGCGGGGACTACGGCTGCAATGCAGAGATGCAGGCAGCCTATGGCAGCATCCTGCGGCCCATGGATGACTTTGCCTCCTGTGCACCCGGAGAACTCGCCGATGACCGCGACCCGGAAGCCCTGATGGTGCTGATGTTCACTTCCGGCACAACCGGCCGCAGCAAGGGAGTCATGCTGTGTGAGCGCAACTTTTTTGCGGTCATGCACCACCATGTCAGCGTGGGATACCGCTTCTGTGAGGTGAAGCAGGACCCGGAGCTGCTGGTCAACCACCTGACCGTGCTGCCCATGTTCCATCTGGGCGCATTCGGGTGCCTGTTCATCTGGGCATGGATGGGCTGGGCGCAGAACCTTGGCAGCCTGCGTTCCTTTTATAAGGACCTGCAGCGGATGCCCAGCCAGGATATGGCCGCGGTGCCGGTGCTGGTGGAATCCGTCCATCACGACCTGATGAACGGCAGGCGGGAAAAGCTGGGTTCGCTCTGGGCGCTGAACTGTATGTCTGCCATGTTTGACCCGCAGACCCTTCTGGATCTGTCCCGCAGCGGCATTCTCATCTCGCAGCTGTACGGCTGCACTGAGACCACGGGAGGCGGCCTCATCAACTTTGCCTCTGACCCGGAGCATATCGGTGCGGTGGGCAGGCCGGATGGCCATTGTGAGTTCAAGCTGGAAAACGGCGAGATCTGCCTGCGCGGCGGCGACGTGATGCTGGGCTACTACAAAGACCCGGAAGCTACCGCTGAGGTGATCGATGCGGCGGGATGGTTCCACACCGGCGACCTTGCCCGGCAGGACGCCGACGGCTATGTTTTTCTGACCGGCCGCAAGAAGAATCTCATCATTCTGGACAGCGGCGAAAATGTCAGCCCCGAAGAGCTGGAAAAGCTTGTGGGAAAATGCCATGCCGTGCAGGAATGCCTTGTGAAAGAAAAAGGCAAAAAGATTTGTGCCGTGGTGTACTGCGCCGAAAAAGATCAGCCCGAAGTGCGCGCATTCATTACGCAGACGAACCGCACTCTGCCGCTGTATAAGCGCATGAGTGCGGTGGAATTCAGCAGCGGGCCGCTGCCCCGCAATGCAATGGGCAAGCTGCTGCGCTGAAAGGAGAAGAGCAATGAGCAGGATCAAGGTTCTGGACAATGTCTATGATCTTATCACCATCAACATGGAAGACCGATTCAAGGATAACGTGGCCTTCCGTTTTTACGACACCCAAAAGGATGCCGTGACCACCATCCTTTATAAGGATTATGTGCAGGACATCCGCCGGGCTGTGAATTATTTCCAGTCCGCCATCCCGGATGTCAGGGGCAAAAAGATCTGCCTGCTGACCAAGAACAGTTATGAATATGCCGTCAACTCCTTCGGCATCGTGGCGGCAGGAGCCGTTCTGGTGCTGCTGAACCAGCGCAAGAGCTGGGAGGAGCTGAGCTATGAGCTGGGCCTTGTGGAGCCGGACGCCATCCTCACCGACGGCGACGACTACGGCTTCAACGATCAGCTCAAGGCTGCTTACGGCGATATCATCCGCCCCATGGACGGCTTCCGCAGCTGTGAGCCGGGCGAATTGACCCGCTGCATCGACCACGAAGCGCTGATGATCCTGATGTTCACCTCCGGCACCACCGGCCGCAGCAAGGGCGTCATGCTCAGCGAGAAGAACTTCTTCTCGGTCATGCGTGCCCACACCCAGATTGGTGAGCACATGATGGAGTATAAGCACGACCCGAACCTCGTCATGAGCCAGTACACCGTGCTGCCCATGTTCCATCTGGGCGCGTTCATCTGCCTGTTCTCCTGGGCTCATGCGGGCTGGGCGCTGAATGTCAGCAGCGACATCCGCAATTTCTATAAGGAGATGCAGCGGATGCCCAGCCAGGCCATGGCTGTGGTGCCGGTCATCATGAACTCCCTGCACCACGATGTGATGCGCGGCCGCAAGGAGCGCCTGGGCCAGCTGTGGGTTCCCATCTGCTCGTCGGCCATGTTTGACCCGCAGGTGATGCTGGACATGGCAAACAACGGCATGTTCGTGGTGCAGACCTACGGCAGCACCGAGACCTGCGGCGATGGCATCATCAACTATGCCCAGGACGCAAAGCACATTGGTGCTGTGGGCCAGGGCAACGATTATCTGGAATATAAGCTGGAGCCGGACGGTGAGCTGTGCATGCGCGGCGACAGCATCATGCTGGGCTACTACAAAGACCCGGAGGCCACCGCCGAGGTCATCGACAAAGACGGCTGGTTCCACACCGGAGACCTGGCCCGCAAGGACGAGGACGGCTACTATTTCCTCATCAGCCGCAAGAAGAATTTCATCATCCTGGGCAGCGGCGAGAACATCAGCCCCGAAGAGCTGGAAGGCATCGTGGGCAAGTGCGGCGCCGTGAAGGAGTGCGTCGTGAAGGAAATGGGCCAGAAGATCGGCGTCGTGGTCTACTGCGACGAAGACAAACAGCAGCAGGTGAGGGATTTCATCACCGATGCCAACCGCAGCCTGCCGCTTTACAAGCGAATGAGCGTGGTGGAGTTCAGCACAGAACCGCTGCCCCGCAACGGCGCAGGCAAACTGCTTCGGCAGTGATGTGACGGAAAGCCCGGATGCATAAAAAGGCCGGGAGACCGGCATCCTGAAAACAGGCGTTCCGACAAAAAACAAAAGCTTTGCTGTCGGAGCTCTTGCGTACAGGAGCGAATCAGGGTATTATAAGAAAGGTGCAGAACTCTGCATCTATCATCCGTCACGGAAAGGAAGAATATTTCTATGGAACGAGCAGAAATCATTTCCCAGATCCTGGCGATCCTTGAGGATGTCGCTGAGGTGTCCCCCGAGGATGTGAATGAAAACAGCGTCCTGATGGACGACCTGGATCTGTCCTCGATGGAGATCCTGACCATCGTGGCAGACCTCGAGGAGACCTTTGGTCTGCGCATCCCCGAAAAGGAACTGCGCAACTTTGTCACCATGGGCGATCTGGTGGATTATCTGGCGGAACACGCGGGGTAATTGAATGGAACAGTCACAGCGCTCGGTGGAGTACATCTTTCAGGGAACGATGTACTTTTTCCGCCGGGAAAAGATCCTGTGCCGGTATCAATTCGCGCTGAAAGACGCGGTAGACTCCGCTCTTCTGCAGCGCGCACTGAATGCGGCACTTTCGGTCGCGCCCTATTACCGTGTGCGGCTGGTGCAGGAAAAGCGGGAGTCTTTTCTGGAAACGAACCCGAACCCCTGCCTTGTCTATGAGGGCAGCGCGCAGCGTAGCATCCCGGAAGAGACGAACGGCTATCTGTTCAGCGTGAGCTGTGAGGGAGACACCATCTATTTTGACTGGTATCATTTCCTCATGGACGGCCACGGAGTTTCGCCGTTTCTCACCCGCATTCTGGAACTGTACTGCAACCTGAAATATGGCACGGCGTTTGAAAATTCCCCCATCGTGTGCAGCCCGCCCTACGATATCGAAGCCATGATGGCAAAGTATCCGGCCCCGGCGGCAGGCGAAAACACACTGCAGAAAGATGTGGTGCAGACCTGGGAAGGCAAAATGCGCCGTACCCGGGTGCGGCTGACCAAACAGAGCCTTGTGGAAAAGGCCGTGGAGAACGGCGTCAAGCCATTCACCGCGCTGGCAGGCCTGCTGAGCCTTGCGCTGCGTGGATATCTGGGCAAGGATGAAATTCAGTATTCCTACTCGGCAGACACCCGCGACGTAGCGGGCGTGCCGAATGCCCTGTACAACTGCGTGTGCTCTTTTCAGGACAACGTGAAGCTGACCGAGGCCACCCGTCTGGCAGATATCGTGCCTGCCATGGATGCCTTTGTGCGCCGCAGCCTGCAGCCCGAAGTGAAGCTGCGCCGCATGGCGGAGCAGATGAACTGGGTGTACAAGGTCGACCAGCAGAAGGCCCCCCTGCGCATCAAGCAGCGTGTGTTCCAGATGGGTGAGTACATCAGCGGTGTGCCCGCAGATTTCTGGCTGAGCTATCTGGGCAACCCTCTCATGCCGGCCACCCCGGAAATCCAGAAGTATACCAAAGACTTCAACGTCTGGGTGCCGCCCGACGGCGGTTCCATGGGCGTGGAAGCATCCAGCCTGAACGGGGTCATCACCCTGTGCATCGAGAACAAGGCCGAGATCCCCGGCCTTGCCGCAGCCATCCGCACCGCCTTTGAAAAAGAAGGCATTGAGGTGCTGGAAGCTGTGGATCTGGACGCATGATCCGCACGAAATAAAAAAGGGGCTGTTGCAAAATAAAAATGCGATAGCAATTTGCACAAAAAATAGCGCAAAAACAGAAACCCGGAACCCTTTTTGAGCCACTTTGGCCCTGAAAAGGTTCCGGGTTTTGTGCATGATTTTTTCAGCGAGCCATTTTGCAGCAGCCCCTTTTTTGTTATTCCGATAAGCGTACCGGCACCCGTGCCACACAGTGCACCCAGCACTCGCCGTCCTTGCGGGTGTAGCAGAAAACTCTCAAAAGCATCGCACCCTGCTGCACCAGCTGGGCCGGCGGCTGGGGTGCAAAGTCGATCTGCTCCGCCTCGGTCTGCTCCAGCCCAAGGCCCCACTGCATCTGTTCCGCGCATTCACCGTTTCCGTCCACGAGCTGTGCTGAGGTGACCAGCGGCATCCAGTCCAACCATTCCGGCAGCTGTTCATAGATGTGGTCATCCGGCACAAACTCACCGTTTTGCGTGTGAGGTAAAAACCACACGTCCGGCACAGTGCGCAGGCCTTGCAGCCGCATCTGCTGTTTGTAAAGCTGGTCTTTCTGGCTGGTCTCCTGCCGGGCAAGCATTGCTTCCACCTCCGGCGGAGTGCAGTCATTGATGCCTTTTTCGATCTGCCGCACCGAAAGCCCCATGTTTTTCATGCGGAAACATTCCAGCACCAGGCTGGCGTCCCCTATGCCATAGTACCGGTAACCATTCTCCTTCACCTTGGGGTGAAGGATGCCTTTCTCCTCGTAAAATTTCAGAAAATGCGTAGATACACCTGCTTTTTTCGCAAAATCGCCGATGGCATACTGTCGGGCCGAAAGTTCCCGGGGCTGTTCACTCATGATTGTGACACTCCTCTCGTTCTATAGAGTTTTTCCTGAACGCAATATCGTTTGATAATTATTTTTCATTCTCTTCTTGACCTGTGCCTTTGCCGCAGGTGTAAACTAAGATACGGTAAAGTTAAGCTTTTGACGAAGCATATTTAACTTGAGAAGAACAACAAGAAGAAAAAGGAGAACAACATGGAAAAGATCTCTCGCAAGGGCTTTCTGAAAGTCGCTGCGGCTGCTGCCATGTCCGGCGTCACTGCTGCCGGTCTGGCTGCCTGCAACAGCGGCAAGTCTGAGAGCACCAGCACCGCCGCTTCCGCATCCGGCAACGCCGGCATCTACACCCCCGGCACCTACACCGCTACTGAGACTGGTACCGGCACCGTGACCGTCACCATGACCTTCAGCGACAGCGCCATCACCGAGGTGACCGTGGACACCTCCAAGGAGACCATCGCACTGGCTGTGGATTCCGCTGCGGACTTCCAGGAAGCACTCATGGCCGCACAGAGCTCCGAGATCGACGGCGTTTCCGGTGCCACCATCACCAGCAAGGCCGTGAAGAAGGCTGCCGCAAGCTGCATCGAGCAGGCCATGGGTCTGGCTACCGCCGAAGAGACCACCGAGACCGTGGACGACGGCACCCCGAAGTGGCTGGGCACCGCTCCTGTCATTGCTGACAGCGACATCGTGGACACTTTCGAGACCGAAGTTCTGATCGTCGGCGGCGGCACCGGCGGTCTGTTCGCAGCCTGCAGCGCTGCCGAGAACGGTGCAAAGACCCTGGTCATCGATAAAGTGACCAACGGCGGCATCCGCGATGATGTGGGCGGCATCGACAGCCGCTACCAGAAGGAGTGGAGCACCAAGATCGACAAGTTCGATTATATCACTGAGATGACCAAAATTGCAGCGGGTCATCTGGATCAGCGTCTGGTGCGCCTGTTCTGCGAAGAATCCGGCGAGACCATCGACTGGTACGGCGACCGCCTGGCCGAGCGCGGCGTGGAACTGTGGCACGAAGCCGGCGGCGATGACGACGGCGACCGCTACATCCACTTCCCCACTGGCCACTCTCCCCGCTGGACCGGCAGTGACGACGGCACCGGTGAAGCTCTGAACGGCGCAAAGGTCCTGACCGATTATGCAACCGGTCTGGGCGTGGAGTTCATGTACAACACCCCGATGGTGGAGCTGGTCAAGGAGAACGGCCGCGTGGGCGGCGTTATCGCTGAGAACGAGGACGGCAAATACATCCGCATCAACGCTTCCAAGGGTGTTATCGTCTGCACCGGCGGTTACTCCCTGAACTACGACATGATGGAAGCCCTGCAGCCCCAGAATCTGGCCATCGTGGGCCGCAACGGTTCCATTCCCGGTGCTACCGGCGACGGCATCAAGGCCTGCATCTGGGTGGGTGCAAAGTTTGATGACACTCATAGCATGATGATGTTCGACCGTGCCGCCCTGAAGCCTGATGCAGTGCCCGGCCGCGAGCAGACCGAGAACGGTGAGAGCGGCTTCTTCTGGATGGGCAGCCAGCCGTTCCTGAAGGTCAACTCCAAGG
>CAVKKE010000056.1:0-16661 GCA_963656875.1 Barnesiella intestinihominis
TTTTTGCGCTATTTTTGTGCAAATTGCTATCGCATTTTTATTTTGCAACAGCCCCATTTTTGTGCAAAAAATTGATGAGGGCAGAAGTTTGGGCCTTTTCGTGAAAAAGACCCCCAGAAAAATCTGCGGATTTTTCTGGGGGTCAAATTAAAAATAACAGATCTGCTGTTTATGGCCAGAGCAAAGCAGAGGCCATTCTAAATCTTAAACCGCCAAGGCGGAAAAGAATGCTGCTCAGCAACCTTCTTTTTCTGCCAGCTTGCGGCCCATGAGCACGCCCATGACCGAAGCCATCATCAGGCCGCGGGTCCAGCCGGAGGAGTCGCCCAGACAGTGCAGACCCTTGATGTTAGTGTCGAGGTTCTCGTCCATCTTGACCTTGTTGGAGTAGAACTTCAGTTCCGGGCTGTACAGCAGGGTCTCGGTGGCGGCAAAGCCAGGCACCACCATGTCCAGCATCTTGATGAACTCAATGATGTTGGTCATGGCGCGGTAGGGCATGGCGGCGGTGATGTCGCCTGCCACGGCGTCCTTCAGGGTGGGCTTCACGTTGGACTGTGCCAGCTCCTTCTGCCAGGTGCGCTTGCCGTCCAGAATGTCGCCGTAGCGCTGCACCATGATGTGGCCTGCGCCCAGCATGTTGGTCAGCTCGCCCACCTTCTGGGCGTAAGCGATGGGCTGATTGAAGGGCTCGGTGAAGTTGTGGGAGACCAGAATAGCCAGGTTGGTGTTCTCGCTCTTCTTCTCCTTGAAGCTGTGGCCGTTGACCACGGCAAGGTCGTTGTCGTAGTTTTCCTGTGCCACAAAGCCGCCGGGGTTCTGGCAGAAGGTGCGCACCTTGTTCTTCCAGGGCTTGGGGTAGCCGATGAGCTTGGACTCATACAGCACCTTGTTCACCTTTTCCATGACCTCGTTGCGGCACTCCACGCGCACGCCGATGTCCACGGTGCCGGGCTTGTGGGCGATGTGGTGCTCGGCACAGATCTTTTCCAGCCAGTCTGCGCCGCGGCGGCCGGTGCCGATGACCACGGTGTCCGCATACACAGGCTTGAGCTGGTTGCCGTCCTTCAGCAGAACGCCCTTGCATTCCTCGTTCTCGAGGATGATGTTCTCGCACTCGGTGTTGAACAGCATTTCAACGCCGCTGTCGGCCAGATAGTTCTGGATGGCGAGGTACAGCTCCTGAGCTTTCTCGGTGCCCAGATGGCGGATGGGACAGTCCACCAGCTTCAGGCCGGCGTGAATGGCGTTCTTGCGAATCTCCTTGATGTCCTCGCCGGTGTAGATGCCCTCCACATGGGGGTCTGCGCCGAACTCGAGGTAAATTTTGTCGGTGTAGTTGATGAGCTCCTGTGCGAACTCTTCACCAATCAGGCTGGGCAGGTCGCCGCCCACTTCATAGGACAGGCTCAGCTTGCCGTCCGAGAAGGCACCGGCACCGGAGAAACCGGTGGTGATGGCGCAGGTGGGGCGGCAGTTGACGCAGTGGCCGACTTCTGCCTTGGGGCAGTGGCGCTTTTCCACCGGCTTGCCTTTTTCCACCAGCAGGATCTTTTTCTTGCTGCCGTGGCGCAGCAGCTCCACAGCGGTGAAAATGCCGGCCGGGCCGGCGCCAACGATGATCAGATCGTACTTTTCCATTTTCTCTTTTTTCCTTTACTTGTAATGGCCTTCCCCCTCGGGGGAAGGTGGCGAGCCTGCGAGCCGGATGAGGGGCAGCTATCTTCAGATTTCGTCTTGTCAGAGCGGAATCTAACCTCCGCTTCCCCTCATCAGTCTTGCGGCTTTGCCGCAATCCAGCTTCCCCCGAGGGGAAAGCCTTAGTTATCTTCGTTCTCCTGCTCCACCACGGCGCTTTCGTCCACTTCATCCAGCTCCACGGCGGTGCCCTCGGCATCGGCATGGGCCACTTCCGGGGCGATCACGCCGTCACCGTTCAGGTCCTGGCCGGTCAGGGCTTCCAGCACAGACTGGGTCTCCGGGTGCAGCTTTGCGAAGCGGCGCACAGCCAGAACGGTGTACAGGGCGCTCAGCAGGTTGATGGCACCCTCCACGATGAGGATGATGCCAATGGCCATCACCAGCGTCTCCATGGTGCCGAAGGGGTTCAGGATCATCACCACGCCCAGCACCACGCTGAGCACCGGCAGCAGCAGGAAGCCTTTCCAGCTGGAATAGCCGCAGCGGCGCAGGTCGAGGGCATTCTGCACCCGGCTGATGCTGTCGAAGATCACGAACAGGCCGAACACGATGGGCAGGATGCTCACCACGATGTCACTGCGCAGGATCAGGAAAGCGCCCAGCGCAAGGCAGATGATGCCGGAGATCAGGGTGAGCTGGCTCTGGAACACGCCGCGCTCCACCACGAAGTAGCGGATCAGCTGCACGGCTGCGCAGGCCAGAACCACAGCGCCCAGCGCATAGCACACGATGTTCAGGGCCGTGGTGGGCTTCATCAGCAGGAAGATGCCCAGACCCAGATACAGCACGCTCATCAGGATCAGATTCCACTTCAGCTTTTTTACCATAGAGATCACGTTCCTTTCGTTTGCAGGGGCTTTTGTTTATTCGGCAGGGCCGTACATGGGTGCAATGATGGTTTTGTTGATGCGGGCATAGAACATCAGGCTCAGCAGCAGGCTGACCACCTCAGCAATGAGGAAAGCCCACCACACATTGTTCACGTTTCCGGTCTGGGCCAGCAGATACGCTGCGGGCAGCAGCACCGCCAGCTGGCGGCACACCGAGACGATCAGGCTGAACACGCCGTTGCCCAGCGCCTGGAACACCGACCCCATCACGATGCCGATGCCTGCCAGCAGGAAATGCGGGCAGATGATGCGCAGGGCCGGGATGCCGATGGCCAGCATGGCGTCGCTGGCTGCGAAGATGCCCAGCACCTTGTCCGGGAAGAACTGGAAGATGCCAAAGCCGATCAGCATGATGCACTCGGCGTAGCACACGGCCAGTTTGATAGTCTTTTTCACGCGGTCAGGGTTTCTGGCACCATAGTTGTAGCTGATGATGGGCACCATGCCGTTGTTCAGGCCGAAGATGGGCATGAACACGAAGCTCTGCAGCTTGAAGTAGACGCCGAACACCGCCACAGCCGTGGCCGAGAAGGTCATGAGGATCAGGTTCATGCCGAAGGTCATCAGGCTGCCCACACACTGCATGGCGATGCTGGGCAGGCCCACCGTGTAGATGCGGCCAATAGCCCTGGCGCTGGGGCGGAAGCCCTTGAAGCTGATCTGGATGTCCGGGTTCTTGTTCAGGTTGAAGAACAGGGTCATGCCTGCACCGCAGAACTGGCCGATGACCGTAGCCACAGCCGCGCCGGTGGTGCCGGACAGGGCCTCGCCGCAGTAGCCGAAGATGAAGATGGGGTCCAGCACGATGTTCACGATGGCACCGGTCAGCTGGCTGATCATGCTCAGGTGAGTGCGGCCGGTGGCGGCCAGCAGTTTTTCGCCCATGGTCTGGGTGAAAAGGCCCAGGCTGAAAATGCAGCACACCGACAGGTATTGGATGCCCTGCTGTGCAATGGCTGCATCACTGGTCTGTGCATAGAAGTAGGGCTTCATGCAGGTCAGACCGACGACGAGGAATACCACGAAGCTGCACAGCGAAAGAAAAATGCCGTTTTCTGCAGTGGCGTTGGCCCGGCGCTGGTTCTTTTCGCCCAGGCTCTTGCTCAGCAGGGCGTTGACGCCCACGCCGGTGCCCACGCCCACGGCGATCATCACGTTCTGCAATGAGAACGCCAGCGACACGGCGGTGAGGGCGCTTTCGCTGACATGGGACACGAACACCGAGTCCACCACGTTGTAAAGCGCCTGCACCAGCATGGAGATCATCATGGGCACGCTGAGCTTGACCAGCAGCGGGTTGATGTCCATGGTGCCCATGATGTTTTCCCGCGTTTCGGCGGGAGAGGTTTGGGGTTGCTTTGTTTCCACGTTTGCTCCTTTTGACTTGGGGATTGCTTCTTTCTAGAGATATATTGCCGCATTCTGCAGCTGGCAAGGCTTCTGAAAACCGGAAGCGGCATCAGCGCCCGGGTTGTGGCTCCCAGCGTCCGCTTCGTGACCGCCCATGCGGCACTCGCGTCCTGCTGGCCACTGCCCCAACGGCTCCTCCCTGTTTCGGCCGCAGGCCGCGGTCGTCGCCGTTGCCCGAAACGTGGGCAGGGCACCGAAGCACCCTACCCACGTTACAGCGTTGTTTTATTTTTGGAGAGCCCGGGCACTCAGCCGAGGGTCTTCTCCTTGGCGGCGGCTGCGTCCAGGATTATCTTCACGCAGGTCTCGCGGCCCAGAGCGGCGTTGATGGCCAGGTCATAGTTGTGGGCATCGCCCCAGCGGTTCTGGGTGTAGTAGTTGTAGTAGGCCGAACGGTTGCGGTCGGTCTTCTCAACCTCTTCCTTGATGCCCTTTTCGTCTTTGGCCTTGACCAGAGGATTGGTCTTTGCGTATTCCAGACGCCAGTCCTTGGGCGCATAGACGAACACGCGCAGCACATCCTTGCGCTCGCGCAGCACATAATCGCCGCAGCGGCCCAGGATCACGCAGGGGCCTTCCTCGGCCAGCTGCTTGATGATGCGGCTCTGCAGAATGAACACCTGATCGCCCAGCGGCAGCTCGTTGCCCATGGTGTACAGGCTGTACAGCAGGCTGTGAGTGTGCCGTTTCTCACTGGCGGCAACCGCTTCTTCCGACAGACCGGAGTGCTTTGCTGCCAGGGTGATCAGCTCTTTGTCGTAAAGCTTGATGCCCAGTGCATTTGCCACGTCCTCAGCGATGTAGCGGCCGCCTGTGCAGTATTCACGTCCCAAAGTGATGATCGTCTTTGCCATAATGTGTTCCTCCTATGTCTTGATCTATTTGGCGCAGCCAGTCATTGTTCCGGCTGTTCCGATGCTTGAGAGATGGACGGCTCCGGTACGGGGCGCGGCGTGGGCAGCCGGACTTCGGCCACCCGCATGGTGCCGGTCTGGTCCACAGCGTACACGCTGCAGCGCCCGCCTTCGGCCATCTGTGCTTCCGGGAAGCGGATGCCGCCGTCCGTGGTGCGCTCCATGCGGTGAAAGCTGCGGTGGGCAGTGGTGGCGTGGGCCACACCGTCGTGCAGCGCGTAGGCGATCCAGCCGGAAAAGTCCTCCGGCAGAGGGTCTGCTGCGCCGCGCCGTTCAAAGTGGTAGACGCCCGCTTCCTTGCCGGGCACCAGCTCACAGCGCAGCCGCCGGGGGCGGTTGGCGGATATGTCCCGGGGCTTGGCCCGCAGGGCGATAGCCCGGCCTGTGAAGTAGCGCATGAAATCCACCAGCGCCATGGTGCAGTTCACCGACCCGTTGGAGTCGGCAGTGGGGTCGTTCAGCAATACATAATCTGCCATCACGGCGTCGTCGTGGCCGAAGCCCCGCAGGCCCATCCAGATGCGGACGGGGTCCCGCTGGCCGCGGATGCGCTGTTCTACCTGAACAGCCACGCAGCAGTCGTCGTGGATCTGCGCCCGCAGGTCGGCAAGGTCCATCCATGCCTGCCAGCAGGGGTAGCCGCAGCAGCCTGCAGCCGCAGCCGCGAAAGCTGCGTTGGCAGTGGTGCTGTGGGCCATGTCCTCCATGACGTAGGCCACTTCTTCGGGCAGAATGTCCTCGCCCCAGCAGTTCATCAGCGCAGCCATCACCAGCGGCAGATCCATGGTGCGGCCAAAACTGGGGTCGTGGGCGGAAAGGCAGTATTCCGGCAGATAGAGCCGCCGGTTCAGCGGGTGGCCGTTGCGCTTTTCCCAGGTCAGGGGCCGCACCGCTGCGGCCAGCAGCCGCACCGCCGGGGAGACTTTGTCGTCGTTGGTGGACAGGTTCACCTGAAGCTGCACGCCGGTGCCGCCGCCGGGGGTGGCCACTGTGACGGTATCCCCCATCAGGAAGACCATTCCGTCGTCGCTCTGGGAGGTACAGCTGCACCGGGGGTAGCCCGGAGCCCACTTGCCAAAGCTCATCCAGCCGGTCCAGTTCCCTCCGGCGTACACCCGGCACCGCACCTCCACCATGGTGTTGTGGGGTGCGTAGGCATTCCAGCTCACATTCAGGTTGCAGAACGCCGGCATGGCAAACTCCGGGGTGGTGTAGCTGCCGTACTGCAGGCTGCGCCCGGCCACGCTGTCCAGCACAAGGGCACCGTTTTCCAGTGCCAGATTGTCCAGCTGCCCGCGGGAAAAGGTCTCGGTGCCCTGCAGGACGAGATTATTCCGTTGTTCCATGGGGCACATCTCCTTTCGGGCAGGGGAAAATTATTCTTCGGTGTCATCCTCGTCGGAAGCATAGTCCGCTTTGAGGGCTTCTTCCAGCTCGGCATCCTTCATCTTGCGGATGCTCTCTTCGATGTGGAACACCTTTTCGATGTCGCCGTAGATGATCTGGCAGGACACCTCGGTGACGAACCAGAAGCCGAAGATGATCATCAGCAGAAGACCCAGCGGCATGCACAGGATCACCACGCCCCAGAACAGGATCTGCACGATGGAAGCAGCCAGTGCATGGGGCAGGAATGCGATCATGCAGTTGATGCTGTTTTTCAGGGTCTGGCCCAGCGGCTGATCCAGCAGCACGATCTGGGGCCACATATAGGCGAAGAGCATCTGGAAGATGACCAGGTTCAGCACCGTGGCCACCCACAGGGGCACGCCCACGTTGGTGCCTTTGCTCAGCATGTTGAAGCAGAAATACACGAGGAAGATCTGCATGGTCACGACCACGCAGTAGAGGATGCCGGGCGCGATGCTGGCTTTGAAGTTGCGTTTGAAGGCCTTGCGGTAGGTCACCCACCAGTAGCCGGCTTCATCGCGCAGGGCGCGCAGCACGGTGTCATACATGCCGGCCAGAGCGGGGCCGGCAAAGATGCCGCCCACCACGGCGCTGATGAGCATGACCGGCAGGCTGTTTGCCAGAAAGCCGATGTACACCAGGCAGATCACCGGCAGAAAGCCGATGCAGGTGAGCAGATTGGCCAGGAACATGCTGTTCATGTCGCGGCCCACCAGCTCGAAAAAGCGGCCTATGCCGGTCTTGCGGGGGGCGTCTTTTTCCACGCCTTTGCCCGCCTTGAAATCATTTGCAGAAGGAAACAGACCCATTTTTATGTGGTACCTTTCTCTTTGTCCTTTCAGCCAGCAGAAAGCGTTTCACGCAGAAAGTGCCATTGTGCTAGCTTTACAACTATAAATATACCCGTATTTTGTCAATTTTGCAAGAGCGGCAGGCCGCTGAAATGTAAAAAAATTATATTTTCTCCCCATTTAAAAAAAAGTGTGATACAATGACAATGGCATATTTTGCCGGAGGGAGGAAACCGCAATGAGCATTTTTCGCACGATTGCGATGTTTATTTACTTATTTGGTTATATGATCGTCCACTACGGCGTGTTGCGCCGGGGTGAGCGTGCCCTGGCTGCAGGCGACATGCAGCTGGTGGAAGAGATCGTCAACAAGCACATTCCGCACTGGAGCCGGGGCATCCTGAAAGTCACCGGCGTGTCCCTGAGCGTGGAGGGCCTTGAGAATATCCCTCAGGGCGTCCCCTGCGTGTTCGTGGGCAACCACCGCAGCTACTATGACATCCCGCTGCTGCTGGCCAGCCTTGACAAGCCCCACGGAATCCTCGCAAAAGAGGAACTGGAAAAAATTCCTATTCTGAACCGCTGGATGAAGCTGCTGGGCTGCGTGTTCGTCCAGCGCGATGACCTGCGGGCATCTGTCCGCGCCCTGAACGACGCCACGGCCATCGTGGAGAGCGGCAAGAGTTTCGTCATCTTCCCGGAGGGCACCCGCTATAAAGGCGAAGAGGGCGGCGCAGGCGAGTTCAAGGCGGGCGCATTCCGCATCGCCGTCAAGACCGGAGCCCCGGTGGTGCCGGTGGCCATCTCCGGTGCACGGGCCCTGTTTGAGAACAATGGCAACCTGTGCCACTCGGGCAGTGTGCACATCAAGGTGCTGCCGCCCATCCAGACCGCAGGCATGAGCAAGGCTGAGCAGAAACAGCTGCCCGACGCCGTGCGCCAGACCATTCTGGCACAGCTGTAAGCATCCTCGCCCTCTCAGCTTCACTTCGTTCAGCAGCTCTCCCAAAGGGAGAGCCCTTGGCAAAAATATGAACTTTGCGTGGACTGCCAAAGCCTCTCACTTTGGGAGAGGTGGATGCGACCAACGGGAGCAGACGGAGAGGGCGAGCCCGCTGACCTTATGCGGATAAACTATTAAATCAGGAGAATCGTTTTTATGGCAAGCTACCGCTACGAACGAGACATCGACCCCAAAGAACTCAAGCCCCGCAAGGAACACCAGTACACCCGGAAGGAACGCTGGGCCAACTGGTGGGACTATAACCTCAAGTGGGTCATCATCATCGGCATCATCGTGGCATTCTTTGGTTACAACTTCATTGGGCAGTACTTCTTCACCGTCCATGCAGACTACAATGTGGCGGTGGTGGCACCCCACTACCTGCCGGAAGCCACCCAGACTGCTTTGCAGGATGCACTGGCCGTCTACGGCAAGGACCGGAACGGCGACGGCAAGGTTGTGGTGAAACTGAACATCTATACCATGGACTTTGGCAATGAGGACTCGGACGCCTACCTTGACATGGCGGGCACCACCAAGCTGTCCACCGATATTCAGGGCGCGCTGAGCTCCATTTTTATTCTGTATGATCCCGAGGGCTTCCAGCAGACCACCGGCACCCTGCGCTATCTGGACGGCAGCCTGCCTCAGTCTGACGCGGACAGCGACTGGTGGAACATGGTCTATCACTGGGATGACTGCCCGGTGCTGGCCGGGCTCGATTTGGGTGACTACACTTCCGACGCGGTGCAGAACGACAGCGGCAGCAGCCAGGAGCTGATGAGCCATTATTATATCGGCATCCGGGGCGCATGGAACAAGGATTCCGCTGACCTGCTGGCAGGCGGCGAAGACCTGTGGAACGCCTTGACCGCCGGGGCAGTGTCCACCGTCACCGAGGAGGGCTGAAATGCGGTTTCGGGTGAAGAAGGGCGGGCCCGCAAAGAGGTTCCGCTTTGACCGGGCCACGAACCCGGCACCAAAACCGAAAACGGAAAAGCCGGTCTCCCTCGTGGAAGAACTGGATAACCCCTATGGACGGTATTACGGCAAGGCCCGCAGCCGGGAAGATTTGCTGAAAAAACGGCATGATTAAAAATGGCTGCCGCGTTTGCTTTGGCCATAATCAGCGGAAAATAATATTTTATAATTTATAAATCCGAAACGACTGCGGTCGTTTCGGATTTACTTTTTCACGGGAAGGGGCGCTATGACAAACAGCATTTTTATGCATTTTTCGGTTTCGGCCTTCTTTGTGAAAATGTGTTTGGAGCGGCCCGCAGGCCGTGACAAACACGAAAATAAAGATAACATTTCCGCTAAATATGCCCAGAGCGAAGTGGAGGGCATTCCAAATCGTCCGACCACTTTGCAATTTTCGTCTTTTTACCCCCATGTGATTTGAAATATTCTCCGCTGTGAATCGCTGGGTGCTTTGTTGTTTCTCCGTCCCAGTTATGGTATACTTACTGGGTATCTATTATTTTGATGGTATCTATCATACATACAAAAGGATGTGAACCCATGGACGCACTGGAACAGGCACGCGCCGAGATCGATGCAGTGGACGCCCAGCTGGCTGCGCTGTTTGAGCGGCGGATGGCTGCTGTGCTGCAGGTGGCAGAGTATAAGCGTGTCCACGGTCTGCCCATTTACGACGCCGCCCGGGAAGCTGCAGTGCTGGAAAAAGCTGCGGCCCGCATTGAAGACCCGGCCCTGCGGCCCTATTATAAAGACCATGTGCAGAACCTGATGGATGTGGCCAAGCAGTACGAAGCCGTGGTGCTGGGCCAGAACCGCGCCGCCTATCAGGGCGTGGAGGGCGCGTTCGCCCACATTGCCCTCAAGGCACTGTTCCCCCACGCCGAGGCCGTCAGCTACCCCACATGGGACGAGGTGTTCCACGCGGTGGAGACCGGCGACGCAGCCTGGGGCGTGGTGCCCTTTGAGAACAGCCACGCGGGCGATGTGTCCGCTGTGCTGGATCTGTGCTATAACCACCCGGATCTCTGGGTGGTGGACGTCTACGACCTGCCCATCTCCCAGAACCTTCTGGTGCTGCCGGGCACGAAGCTTGACCAGATCAAGAGCGTCTACAGCCACCAGCAGGCCATTGCTCAGAGCGAGACGTTCTTAAAGCAGTTCGGCCTGCCCGCCACGGCCATGCCCAACACCGCCATGGCGGCAAAGTTCGTGGCCGAGGGCGGCGACCACTCCAAAGCGGCCATCGCCAGCCTGGAGACGGCGGCGCTGTACGGCCTGGAAGTGCTGGTGCCCAGCATCAACACCGATGGTGACAACACCACCCGCTTCATCGTGCTCAGCCGCGAAAAGCCCACGGGCGGCAACCGCTTTTCTCTGCTGTTTACCGTGGACAACAAGCCCGGCAAGCTGGGCGAGGTGATCCAGATCATCGGTGCCAGCGGCTTCAACATGGAGTCCATCAAGAGCCGCCCCATGCCCCATGTTCCTTTTGAATATTATTTTTACGCCGAGCTGGTGGGCGACCCCACTGCCGACGAGACTGCCGCGCTGCTGCGCGAGCTTGACCGCACCTGCCGTACTGTGCGTCTGTTAGGAGTGTATACGAAATGAGCGAATTTATCGGAACCAAGCTGACCATGAATCTGGGTGAGCGCAGCTATGACATCATCGTCAAGAGCGGCTCGCTGGAAAACCTGTACCAGTTCGCCCGGCTGGACCGCCGCGTGGCGGTGGTCACCGACAGCGGTGTGCCTGCCCAGTACGCCCAGATGGTGGCTGACCAGTGCAAGGATGCCCGCATCATCACGGTGCCGCAGGGCGAAGCCAGCAAGAGCTTCAAAATTCTGGAATCCGTCCTCAAGCAGATGCTGGAGTTCGGCATGGGCCGCGGCGACCTCGTGGTGGCCGTGGGCGGCGGTGTCGTGGGCGACCTGGCCGGTTTTGCCGCTTCCATCTATATGCGCGGCATCGACTTCATCAACTGCCCCACTACCACCCTTTCCATGATCGACTCCTCCATCGGCGGCAAGACTGCTGTGGACTTAGGCGACACCAAGAACATCGTGGGTGCATTCTGGCAGCCGAAACTCGTCATCGTGGACCCGGACACCCTCGCCACCCTGCCCCGCCGCCACTTCATCAACGGTCTGGCGGAAGCCGTCAAGGCCAGCCTGCTGGCTGACCCGGAGCTGTTCGCCATCTTCGAGAACGGCGACGTGGACGCTCAGATCGGCGAGATCATCTGCCGCAGCCTGCGGTTCAAGAAGAACATTGTGGAGCAGGACGAGACCGAGCAGGGTATGCGCAAGGCCCTGAACTTCGGCCACACCATCGGCCACGGCATTGAGGCCGTCAAGGGCATCAAGGGCCGCCGCACCGTGGGCCTGTTCCACGGCGAGTGCGTGGCGCTGGGCATGCTGCCCATGATCGAGTCCAAAGCACTGCAGAAGCGGGTGCGTGCGGTGTACCGCCGTCTCGGCCTGCCTACCCGCACTACTTATGATAAAGAAAAGGTTCTGGCGGAGATGCTGCACGACAAAAAGGCACAGGGCGGTCAGATCACCATCATCAAGGTGCCGGGCCTTGGCTGCTGGCGTGCAGAAACCATCCCGGTGGAGGGCCTGCGTCCCCTGCTGGGCATTGAGGAGTAAACTATGAAAAATACATTTGGCAGCGACCTTTCGCTGACCATTTTCGGCGAGAGCCACGGCAGGGCCATCGGCGCTGTGCTGGACGGCATGGCTGCAGGCGTGCCGGTGGGCGAAGAGTTTCTCGCCGCCTGCATGGACAAGCGCCGTGCCCGGGGCGACGGCCTGTCCACTCCCCGCGTGGAAGCAGACAAGGTACAGTTTTTGTCTGGCGTGGTCAACGGCCACACCACCGGAACCGCTATCGCTCTGATGATCGAAAACACCAACACCCGCAGCGGCGACTATGCCAAAACGGCGGACCTGCTGCGGCCCGGCCACGCGGATTACACTGCCTACGCCAAATACCACGGCTTTCAGGACGCCCGGGGCGGCGGACACTTTTCCGGCCGCGTGACAGCAGCTCTGGTGGCGGGCGGTGCCATCGTGCTCAGCGCCCTGAACCGTGCGGGCATTGACATCACCACCCATATTGCGGAGTGCGCCGGTATTGCGGACACCCGCTTTTCGCTGGACGACCCTGCCGCGCTGGCCGCACAGGTGGAAGCTCTTGCCAGCAAGGAAGAGGGCTTCGCGGTGCTGGATGCAGCCGTGGAAGAACCCATGAAGACTGCCATCCGTGCAGCTGGTGCCGACGGTGACAGCGTGGGCGGCCTGCTGGAAACGGCCATTCTCGGTCTGCCTGCGGGCATCGGCGAACCTTACTTTGACAGCGTGGAGAGCGAGATCGCCCATCTGGCCTTCTCGGTGCCGGCTGTCAAGGGCATCGAGTTCGGCACCGGTTTCGGCTTTGCCGGGATGCGGGGCTCCGAAGCAAACGATGCGTTCCGCATGACCCCGGAGGGGGCCGTTGTTACGGCCACCAACCACAACGCGGGCGTCAACGGCGGCATCGCCAACGGAATGCCGGTGGTGTTCCGCACCGTCATCAAGCCCACGCCCAGCATCTATAAGCAGCAGGATACCGTGGATTATATCGCAAAGAAGGACGCGGAACTGTCCATTCAGGGCCGTCACGACCCCTGCATCGTGCCCCGGGCGGCCATCGTGCAGACCTGCGCCGCCGCGCTGGCCGTGGGCGACCTGCTGACAGCCCGCTACGGCGAAAGCTGGATGACCTGCCCTGCGACCTTCCGAAAGGAGGACGAGTAAATGGAATACGGACTGATTGGCGGCAGACTCGGCCACTCTTACTCCAAGATCATCCATGAGATGCTCTGCGGCTATCACTACGACCTGTGCCCCCTGCCCACCGAGGAAGAAGCCCGGGCCTTTCTGACAAAGCGGCAGTTCAAGGCCATCAACGTCACCATCCCCTATAAAAAGCTGATGATGGAATACTGCTCCTACATCGACCCGCGGGCCAAGGCCATCGGGGCCGTGAACACTGTTGTAAATAAAAATGGTCTGCTCTACGGCTACAACACCGATTACATGGGCTTTGCCCACCTGTGCGACGACCACAAGGTGGACTTTGCAGGACGTACAGTGCTGATCCTGGGCACTGGTGGCACTCATAATACGACCAGCGCAGTGGCCCGGGATAAGGGCGCGGCAAAGATCCTGACGGTCAGCCGCCATCCCGACCCGGAAAAGGGCGAACTGAGCTATGCCGAAGCGGTGCACAGCGGTGCGCAGATCGTCATCAACACCACCCCGGCGGGCATGTACCCCAACGGGGGCGTGTGCAACCTCGATGTTGCCGCCATGCCGGGCCTCGAAGCCGTGCTGGACGTGGTATATAACCCGGATAAAACGGAGCTCATCCTCCGCGCCGAAGAAGCCGGTGTGCCGGTGGCTGCAGGCGGACTTGAAATGCTGGTGGCACAGGCGGTGTATGCCGCAGAATACTTCCTCGACCGCAAGTTCGAGGATGCCCCCGGCGAGATCCGGCGCATCACCGCCGCACTGCGCCGGGATACGCTGAACATTGCTCTGATCGGGATGCCCTCTTCCGGCAAGACCACCCTCGGCAAAATGCTGGCGAAACAGCTGGGCCGCACCTTTGTAGACCTCGACGAAGAGATCGTCAAGGCTGACGGGCGCAGCATCCCGGATATCTTTGCCGCTGAGGGCGAAGACGGCTTCCGTGCGAAGGAAACCGAGCAGACCCGGCGCTTCGGCAAGGAGAACCGCCAGCTGCTTTCCTGTGGCGGCGGCGCGGTGAAGCGACCCGAAAACCTGCGGGCCCTGCACCAGAACGGCGTGGTGCTGTTCATTGACCGGCCGGTGGAAGCGCTGGCTGTGGGCGGCGGCAGACCGCTTTCTTCCAGCATGGACGCTCTGCGCCAGATGGAAGCCCAGCGCCGCCCGCTGTATCTCGCGGCGGCAGACGCCGTCGTCCCCAACACCGGCACGCTGGACGATGCCCTGCGCGCTGCCATGGAGGCACTGGATGAAATTTTTGATTCTTAACGGCCCGAATGTCAATATCATGCGCTGGTCGGAGCCCGGCGTGCCCGGGGAACTGGACTACAACGCCATGATGGATTATGCGCAGGCGGGCTGCGAACAGCTGGGCATTGAGACCGACTGCTGCCAGTCCAACCACGAGGGCGACCTTGTGGATGAAATTCAGGCAGCAGCGGGCCGGGTAGATGGCATCGTGCTGAACCCCGGTGCTTACGCCCACTACAGCGTGGCCATTCTGGACGCGCTGCGGCTGTCTGGTGTGCCTGCCGTGGAAGTGATGCTCAACGTCCCTGATGAACGGGAACCCTTCCGCAAGACGGATGTGGTGTCCTTTGGCTGTCAGGGCCACTTCATCGGCGAGGGCCCGCAGGGCTATCTGCACGCCTGCATCTATCTGGCACAGCTTCTCCGTGCCGACGGTTCAAGCAAGGCGCATATTGTGATGTAAAAGGGCAGTGGGCTCGCCCTCTCAGTCTCGCACTGCTCGACAGCTCCCCCAAAGTGGGAGCCCTTGGCAAAACTGGTAACTTTGCCGTACTGCCAAAGCCTCTCACTTTGGGAGAGGTGGCATTGCGTTAGCAATGACGGAGAGGGCGAGGATGCTGACAAAGAGGAAGCTGTTCATGAAACATACGACTGTAAATAAGAATTACAGGATGCTTGGAACGGCCCGTATGCTGCGACGTAATTTAACACCGCAGGAACACAAACTCTGGTATGTGTTTTTACGGAATTATCCCATAAAAATTTACAAACAACGGATTATTGAATCTTTTATCGCAGACTTTTATTGCGCAGAAGCCAGACTTGTGATTGAACTAGATGGGGCTCAGCACTATACAGAACAAGGTAAAACATACGACGCAGAACGAAGCGCAATTCTTCAACAGTATGATTTGATGGTGCTTCGCTTTGCAAACAATGATGTAGATAACCACTTTGATGCTGTTTGTGAACAAATCCACAACACGATTCAAAGCAGAATTTGAAAGTAAGAAAGGAAACTCCCATGATCATCTCTACCAAAAAAGGAACCCCGAAGCCTGAACTGGAAAAAATCGTTGACCGATTCGAAAAGCAGGGCCTTGATGTCACCCTCATCACCGGCAAGGACTACAATGTCTTTGGCCTGGTGGGCGACACCACCAAGATCGACGAGCGCGACGTGCTGGCCAACCCCTGGATCGACAATGTGACCCGCGTGTCCGCCCCCTATAAGCGCGCAAACCGCCTGTTCCACCCGGCAGATTCCGTCATCGACTGCGGCGGCGTGAAGATCGGCGGCAAGGAAAAGATCGCTGTCATGGCCGGTCCCTGCAGCATCGAGGGCGAAGAGCAGGCTCTGCGCATTGCTCAGGGCGTCAAGGCCGGCGGCGCCGCCCTGTACCGCGGCGGCGCTTACAAGCCCCGCACCTCCCCCTACTCCTTCCAGGGCCTTGAGACCGAGGGCATTCTGGACATGGTGAAGGCCCGCGAGGCTACCGGCCTGCCCATCGTCTCCGAGCTGATGAGCGAAGACCGCATCCCCGAGTTCGAGGAGTATGTGGACGTGGTGCAGATCGGTGCCCGCAACATGCAGAACTTCCAGCTGCTGAAGGCCGTGGGCAAGATGCACAAGCCCGTCCTGCTCAAGCGCGGCCTGTGCAACACCATTGAGGAGTGGATCATGAGCGCCGAGTACATCATGGCCGGCGGCAACGAGCAGGTTATTCTGTGCGAACGCGGCATCCGCACCTTTGAAAAGTACACCCGCAACACGCTGGATCTGTCCGCAGTGCCCATCATCCACGAGAAGACCCACCTGCCCGTCATCGTTGACCCCAGCCACGCCACCGGCAAGGCAAATCTCGTGGAGCCCATGATGATCGCCGCTGTGGCCGCCGGTGCCGACGGTCTGGAAGTGGAAGTCCACTATGACCCTCAGCACGCATGGAGCGATGGCGCACAGTGCCTGACCCCGGATGCTTTCGCACAGGCTATGGCAAAGTGCCGTCAGGTGGCATGGGCCATTGGCCGGGATATGTAAAAGGTAAACGTCCTCGCCCTCTCAGTCTCACATTCGTTCGACAGCTCCCCCAAAGGGGGAGCCCTTGGCAAAACCGGAAACTTTGCCGTACTGCCAAAGCCTCTCACTTTGGGAGAGGTGGCATCGCGCAAGCGATGACGGAGAGGGCGAGCCGCCTAAAGGGTTTATCTATGCTTGTAACAATAACACGATCCCCCAGTAAAATTTCCGGCACCATCACCGCCCCGCCCAGCAAGAGCATGGCCCACCGGGCGGTGCTCTGCGCGGCGCTGGCCGAAGGAAAAAGCTGCATCACCAATCTGGAATTCAGCAAGGACATCTCCGCCACGCTGGGCGCGGCGGGCCAGCTGTGCGCCGAGGTGACCACTGGCGCAGACGATGCCGTGGTGGAGGGGCTGGGACGCTTTCTTCCTCTCGCCGCCCCGGTGGACTGCTGCGAAAGCGGCAGCACCCTGCGCTTTCTCATCCCCAT
>CAVKKE010000057.1:0-16544 GCA_963656875.1 Barnesiella intestinihominis
AGGTGACCAAAAAGGGCACCGTTCTGACCCAGATGAGCAAGTTCTGGTTCGATTACACCCGCGATCTGCTGCCCAACCACATGCTGAGCGTGGACGTGAAGGACATGCCGGAGTTCTTCCAGCAGCCCCAGTTTGACGGCAACAGCATGATGTGCCGCAAGCTGACCATGCTGCCCATCGAGTGCATCGTGCGCGGCTACATCACCGGCAGCGGCTGGGCCAGCTATCAGAAGACCGGCGTGGTCTGCGGCATCCAGCTGCCCGAGGGCCTGAAGGAATCCGACAAGCTGCCCGAGCCCATCTACACCCCTTCCACCAAGGCTGAGATCGGCGACCACGACGAGAACATCTCCTACGAGCAGAGCATCGAGGTGCTGGAAAAGCAGTTCCCCGGCCACGGCGAAGAGTATGCCACCAAGCTGCGGGACTACACCATCGCTCTGTATAAGAAGTGCGCTGAGTATGCCCTCTCCCGCGGCATCATCATCGCCGACACCAAGTTTGAGTTCGGCCTGGACGAGAACGGCAACGTGGTGCTGGGCGACGAGATGCTGACCCCGGATTCCTCCCGCTTCTGGCCGCTGGAGGGCTATGAGCCGGGCCACAGCCAGCCTTCCTTCGACAAGCAGTTCGTCCGCGACTGGCTCAAGGCCAACCCCGACAGCAACTATGACCTGCCCCAGGACGTCATTGACAAGACCATTGCCAAGTATCTGGAAGCCTATGAGCTGCTGACCGGCAAGAAGCTGTAAATTTTATCAGAATAAACGGAACCCCGGCAGGACGTCATGTTCTGCCGGGGTCCTTTTTGTTTTTGCTTTAATTCTGCGTGACGTTGCCGGGCGTGACCACAAAGGTCGCCGACTGTCCGCCCGCATAAGAGGGCGTGTAAGTCAGCACTGCGTTCTCCCATCCGGAGCCGGACAGCTCAAAATAGACTACGATCTCCGAATCTGCTCCGTTCGGCAGCAGCTCGCCTTCAAGCAGTTCGCCCCAGTCGTCATTGGCGATCAGTTCGGGGGTCGTGTAGTTGAACCGTCCGTCCTGCGCATTTTTGAGCGTCTTTCCTCCGCTCGTCACGGTGAACTCGGTCTTTTTCTGATAGCCGTCACACACCGTGTCAAGGTCGATTGCATCCTGCAGGCTGATCCTGTTTCCGTGCCAGATGCTCTTTCCGCTGCCGTTGTGGATCGTGAAAGTAACTTCCAGCACATCCGGCGCTTCCCAGACGTGGTGGTTTCTTTCCACATTCTCCAGCGTCACTGTCACGCCGCCCAGATTTGCCGTCTGCCCCAGTTTCAGTGCGCCAGCCGTGCTCTGCGCGGCAGCGGGCTTTTCTTCTGCGGCTTTTTCTTCCGGCTCCTCTGGTTCGCCTGTGTCCTCCGGCTGCTCTTCCAGCCCGTTTTCTTCCTCGGTCTGCTCTTCTTCGGGGGTCTCCTCTTCGGGCTCGTCCTGCTCGGAAGAAGCGGTCAAACGGGTGCAGGCGTCGTCCGCCCTGGTTTTCAGGTCTTCCAGCTCCTGCTTTGTCAGGTTCGTGTTGTCCACCGCGATCTTGCCCAGCACCACAGCCGCCGCTTTGTAGTCCAGCAAGGCATCCTCGTTTTGCTCCGTCCGCTCGTTCACCTCGGCACGTCCCATGTACGCCTGCGCCTGCATGTAGGGGCTTTCCTCCGTCTTCTCAATGACGGTGGTGTAGTCCGCTTTGGCGTCGTCGTACTGTTCCAGCCCGATATATGCTTCCGCACGGCCCATATACGCCGGGATGTTCTCCGGGGCCAGCTGGATGACCTCCGTGAAGGATGCCACAGCCTCGGTATAGTTCTGCTCGGTCAGATACTTCTGGCCCAGCTGCAGCTGTTTCATGGCCTTTTTGCTGTTGGATTCGCAGCCCGTGAACAGCACAAGCAGCGCAAGCAATACTGCAAGCAGCCGCAAAGGGGTCTTTTTTCGTTCCGCAATCATCTGGTTTCTCCTTTTTTCGCAAGCTCCGGCGGGCAAGCCCCGCCCTTACAGCCCAAGCATACCCCAGCGCGGCCCCTGCCGTCAAGCCAATTTTCTCTTTTGTGCGCAAAAAAAGCTTCCGCGCATTGCACGGAAGCTTTTTCGCTGCCCTCAGCCTTTTCTCGACCCGCTCAGTTCTGAGCTGTCCGCCGAAGGAGCTTCAGCTTCTTCGGGTTCGTCCGGCTGGTCGTTTTCCTCGTCCAGCAGATATTGCACCTCGGTCTGCTTTGCCATCTGGTCTGCCGACCAGTCCAGCTGTGCAATGCCGTCCAGTTCCAGCGTGTACTGCTCCACGCCCTGCAGGCTGCCGGACTCAAGACTCTGGCCCCTGTCATTGTCCGGCGACCAGGTGATGACCAGGCTGTTCGGCTGCACCGTGCATTTCTGCACTGCATCGGTCACGCTGCGGCAGTCCTGCGCGAATTCCTCGGCGCTGACATAGAAGCCGAACAGCTGCACATGCAGGCTCACATAACCGTTCCCGTCGTGGACATCTTCCAGCGTTTTGGGCTCACTGGTGTAGAGATACACATCTCCGCCGATGTCCTTCACGCTGATGTCCGGGGCCGTTTCTTTGATCTTATCGTAAGCTTCCACGGTGTATTCCTGACTCAGCTTCGTGCTGGTCCGGTGGCGTTCGGGGCTGAAATCTTCCCACACCACAGGCAGCAGGGACATGCAGAAGCACCCGCCCATGAGCACAAGGCAGATGAGCACCGACCAGAAATCGTATTTCCAGCGGCCCGGGCGAGCAGCAAAGAACAGCACCTCGCCGCCCAGCAGGATCAGCCCCGCTGCCGGGGCGATCTTCAGCGCCAGCTTCCAGTCAACACCCGGCACAAAGTAATAACACAGGAAGAAGACGCCCGCCGCGATCAGGCACGCGCCCAGCGTGAAGCTGCCCACCCGGCGCATCGGCTGCTCTTTTTCCGGCCTGGACGGCTGCTTGAGCGGCTGCATCTCAGGCGTTTCCGGAGTTGTACCGGTTCCGGGAGTGTTATTCTTCTCGTCCATCGTCGTCATCCTCCGTGTGGTCGTCCGGGGTCACGGGCTTGCTCAGCAGGCTGGCCAACTTGGGCATGGCAAAGCCGTGCTTTTCTTCGGCAGACTGGGCATTTTCCGTGCCCACATATTCCTGGAAGTCTTCCTCTTCCGGGTCAGACTGTTTTTTCTGCTTTCTGCCCTTGGGGCCGCGCACCAGCCAGATGCCGCAGACGATGAGAGCCACGCAGACCACGATCTCCGGCAGCTGATCCATCATCAAGTAGAGCGCGCGGAAGAAGGGGCTGTTCTGCCCCCAGCGCCACACGATGTCGCCCAGCGTGTTCATGATAATGTTCTGGTAAGCCACCAGCACGCCCAGAGCGATGAGGCCCCAGCCCAGCAGCTTGTGGCTGTCCATCATGAACTGCTCCATACGCTTATCGTGCCAGTTGATGTGCACCAGATAATCGTCCGCCGGGGCGGTGCCTGCGCCGATCTGAGCGCGGAGGTTGAAGGTGTCGAAGAAGCTGTACATCCACACGATGGCACAGCCCACCACCAGCGGGCCCAGCAGTGCTCCTGCCGCTACGAACAGGCAGAACATGGTAATGAGCGACAAGCCGCGCTTCATGTAGCCCTGATACATCTGACCTGCGCCCGGGCAGAAGGCAAAGAAGAAGGTCAGGATCCCGTTTTTCATCATCATCGATTTCCTCATTTCGTTTGGTCGTTAAGTTTCATATTTTCATGGCTGCCGAACAGCAGAGTGTTCAGCGCTTCGGTCAGGCTGGCCGCTTTCTTCGGCTCTGTGTCTTCCACCGGCTGGCCCAGCTGCACCGGTTCCGTCGGCTGGCGTTTGTCCTTCACCGGCTTCCCCAGCTGCCAGGAGTCTTCATCGGTCTGGCTCTGGCTGGTTTCCGGCATCCAGTTTTTCACCTGCTGGCGGAAGGTCATGATCTGGGTCAGCGCGCCGGAGCGCCACATGGTCAGCGCCAGCACAGCGGCCACCGCCGCCACAGCGGTGCGGCCCCATGTGTTCTGCATCAGCCGCACCCAGATAGTGGTCATCACGGCACCGCGGGCAGAGCGGGGCGGCGTTTCCAGCACATCTGCTGTCAGCAGGGCCGTGTAGCGGTCCATGCATTTGTCGCAGTAAGACAAATGCTCTGCCGCTTCCAGCCGGCCCATCTCATCCAGCTGCCCCTTCGTCAGGGCCTGCAGGCCCTCATCGGTCAGGCAGCCGTTTTCATCAAACAGTTCCATGTACGCACTCCTTTCCATCATTCTCACGCTGCTTGATCTGCTGTGCCAGCATCTTTTTGGCCCGGTAGATCTGGGCTTCCACCGTCTTGGGCGGTCGGCCGCACAGCTGCGCCGCCTGCGCCATGGTGTGCTGCTCCAGCAGCACCAGACGGCAGGGCGTTTTGTAGGGCTCCCGCAGGCTGAGGATCATCCGGGTGAGCTCTTCCTCGCCCAGTGTTTCCAGCACCTGCTGTTCCGGCTGGCAGTCCGGCGGAGCCCCTTCCAGCGCCAGCACTTCGTCCCCGGGCGTGTTCACCTTGCGCACCCACGCACTGCGCAGATAATCCTTTGCTTTGTTGGATGCAATGCGGGCCAGCCATTGCTTTTCATACCCGGGCGGGCAGCGGTCGATGGCCCGCCACGCCGCCAGAAAGGTCTCCTGGGTCAGGTCCTGTGCATCCTGCACATCCGGCACCAGCTGATGGCAGACCGTATACACGAGCGCCTGATAGTTCTGCACCATCGCGCTGAATTCCAAGGTCGTCAACGATCCGCACACCTTCCTTTCCGGTTTCCCCGTGTTTTTCCGAAGAGTCTCTGCACGGCCCTTCTGTCTTCTCAAACGAATCACGGGAAGATTTTCCTGCACAAAATGCAGAACTTTTCCGCTTTCTATGATACAATGGAACAGTATATCACAAAAGGAGGCAACCGGCCATGCCCATTTCCACCCGTCAGGCCCTTTTGCAGGCGCTTTCCGCCGCCGGGGGCGAATATGTTTCCGGCCAGCAGCTGGCCGAGACCCTCGGCGTGAGCCGCGCCGCCGTGCACAAGGCCGCTGCCGCCCTCACATCTCAGGGCTACGCGCTGGAAGCGGCCCCCCGCCGGGGCTATCGGCTGGCCGGGGGCGACCCCTTCTGCACCGAAGCCGTAGGGGACTACCCCGCGCCCATCCATTTATATGACACGCTGGAAAGCTCCAACCGCACCGCAAAGCTGCTGGCGCTGGACGGTGCGCCCCACGGCACACTGGTGCTCACGGCCCACCAGAGCGCAGGCCGGGGGCGGCTGGGCCGGAAGTTCGAAAGCCCAGCTGGCAAAGGCGTTTACTGCTCGGTGCTGCTGCGGCCGGAGGTTCCTGCCGCCAGTGCCCAGACTGCCACCATCAGCGCCGCTGTGGCGGTGTGCCGGGCGGTGAAAGCTCTCTGCGGGCTGGAGCTTTCCATCAAGTGGGTCAACGACCTCTATTATCAGGGCAAAAAGGTCTGCGGCATCCTGACCGAAGCCGGCACCGACCTTGAAAGCGGGCGGCTGGAATGGCTGGTGGTGGGCATCGGCCTGAACCTCACCTCCACCGCCGCCGACTGGCCCGCCGAGCTTGCCGCCAAGGCCGGGAGCCTTTACCCCGGCGGGCCTGCTCCGGTGAGCCGGGCCGCACTGGCCGGAGCCATCGCCCGAGAACTGCTGGCCCTCTGCCCGGAGTTCGACTGTCTGGACGAATACCGGGCCCGGTGCTTCGTGCCCGGCCACTGGGTGACTGTGTGCGCCGAGGCCGAGACTTACGCGGCCAAGGCCCTTGCCATTGACGACGAAGGGCGGCTAGTCATCCAGCGTGAAAACGGACGCCGGGAAGCTCTGCGCTGCGGTGAGGTGACCACACGGCCCGCCAAGACGGATTGAGATGCAAAAACACCGCTCCTGTATTGCCAGAAGCGGTGTTTTTGCACACATTTATTAAAGAAGAGAAGAAGAAAAAAGCGTTTTCAGGTTATGCCTCTGCCAGCTGCTTGCCCAGCACACGGCCCAGAGTCATTGCCATGCCCAGGGTCAGGCCCGGCATAGGAGTGGAATACTGCACAGCAAAGCGTCCGCCGCTGTTGTTGCCGGTGGCGTACAGGCCCACAATGGGGTTGTAGTTGGCGTCCAGCACCTTCTGGTCCTCGTCGATGACCAGACCGTTCAGGGTGACCGTGCCCACCATGGGCTTTTCCTCGACGCTGTACATACCGTAGAACGGGGGCTTGGTGATGGAGATCAGCATCTTGGGATCACGGCCAAAGTCCTCGTCGTCGCCGTTTGCACAGTAGGTGTTGTACTTTTCGATCTCAGCCTTGAATGCTGCCTGCTGGGTCTCGGTCAGACCCATGTACTCAAACAGCTCGTCCAGCGTATTGGCACCCCATGCGCAGACGGTCTCGTCGTCGTTGACCTCGGCGCCCTGTGCACCGCGGTCTACCCAACTCTTGAACACACCGTCAAAATCAAAGGTATCGGAGTGGCCCACCGGCATACCGAAGTGCTCCGGCGGCATCTTGGAGATCAGCTCTGCATACTGGCTGTCGAAGATCGCATAGTAGCGGCCCGGCTTCATGCGCTCGGCACGCATCAGCTGACCGAACACGCCCAGGAAGGTCTCGTCGGTAAAGCGGCGGCCGGTATCATCCAGCCAGACAAAGGGGCAGCCCCAGGGATTCTCACCCTCGGTAAAGCTGCCGCCCCAGCGCAGGATGTTGGTGGCGTAGTTCTCACTGTTGTAGCGCACCTGCGGAGAGACCAGAGTGCGGGCACTGGGGTCCATGCTGCCGCCGGCCCACATACCCATCTTGATGCCGCTGCCATCGCGGCCAAAACCGGAGCACTTCAGCTCACTGGTGTCCAGACCGTGGCTCTTGTACAGTTCGCGCTGCTCATCCTGCAGGGCCATATACATTTCATGATTGCCACCGTAACCGCCGCAGGCCAGCACAACGCCTTTCTTGCCCAGGAACTTGTGATACTTGCCATCGGCATCCTTTGCGATCACGCCGGAAACAGTGGTCTGCGGAATCTCCACATCCACCATGGAGACAGTGCCGGTCTCGTCAGCCTTTTCCTGCTGGACGGTGATGTTCTTGGTCTCGGTGACCAGCACGACGCCGGTGTGCTCCCAATACCAGACAGCACCCTGCTTCTCAGCATTTTCCACCAGAGTGGCTGCAGCAGAGTTGAAATCCAGCTGCACGCTGCCGCGCCAGCACTTGAACTTGTTCACCTCTGCGCCGCTGTTGAAGTAGTCCACATTGGTATCCAGATTGTGGATGTAGGCCTTTTCGCGGACATCCTCCGGCACATTGGCGATCAGCCAGTCCATCATTTCGCCGCTGTTATCCACAAACTTTTTGATCAGGCGGGGATTGGTGCGGTTATGGGAACGGCGCTGGAACTCGGCAATGAATTCCGACTTCTTGATCTTTTCCACGCCGTGGGACAGGCAGTAGTCCGAGTTGATGGATGCGATATCATGCAGGCCATAGTAAAAAACGGTATCCTTTGCCTGCGATTCGATCACGGAGACGGTGGCACCATCTTCTGCTGCGGCAAAGGCGCACATTGCACCGGCGTTGCCGCCGCCCACGACCACGATATCGGTCTCAATGGTGTCCACGATATCGCTGTCGGCGATCTCGGGGGCTTCGCCCAGCCAGCTGGGGACTTCTGCGGAAACGGTCTTTGCAGAAGCGTCCCCGGTCACGCCCATAGCCTGATTGATGCAGTCCTGTGCAGCCTTTTTCACGGCATCCGAGGTGACCGTAGCACCGGCCACTCCGTCGATCTCGGCAGACTGTGCCTTCATCAGCTGCTCGGCCAGCTCATCGCCGTGCAGCGCACCAATGGTGGCAGTCTCGTTGGAAACATCCACCTGTACATCGGTGATGGCATTTTCACTGAAGGTGAGCGACACGCTCACCTTGTCCATGCCGGTGGCGGTTGCAGTGTAAGTGCCCGGCGTAAAGACGGAAACAGCAGACTCTGCGGTGCTGGAAGCAGCTGCAGAGGATGCACTGCTGCCGCAGGAAGTCAGCACAGCGGCAGTGGCAGCACCCAGTGCGCCTGCAGCTGTATTACAGATAAAATTACGACGACTCAGCTTTTTCAAAACAAGTTCCTCCTGTTAAATTTTTGCTGAGCCAAGAATAACAGAAGAACGTGTAAAAATCAGCTTACAATTTTCGCATTTTGTCAACCAATTAACGATTCAGCAGGTTCAGGATGAACTGCGGCGTAATGGCCGTGAGGATCTCCGCCATCTCCTCCGGGCTTTCTTTTGCGCCCTCGACCTTCCATTTGTGGGTGATGCTGGCCGCGGCATAAGAAAAATAGTGCAGCTGCTTTTCCTCTTCCGGAGTCAGCTTCCGGCCCGCCTTCTTTTCCAGATTTTCGCGGTGAACACTTTTTGATTCCGCAGCTGTAAACTCAAACTTCTGCCAGTTGGTACGCTTGAGCGTGACCGCCGGGCCGATGACCTTATTGCTCTGGATGTATGCGTACATTCTGCGGTTGCCCTCTGTCCAGTTGTATTCCTGCCCGATCTTGCTCATGACTGTCCGGCATCCATAATTCCAGTACCACTCCGGGATGCTGAACACGTCCTTAAAATACATATAAAAGGTCGTGCGCGATATCCCTGCGTCCCGGCACAGATCTGACACCTTGATCTGGTCGAGATACTCGTTTTTCAGCCGCTTGCGCAGGCAGCGTGCGATCAGAAGCTTGGTCTTGTTGATATCCTCCGGCATGGTTTTCCCTTCTTTCTTCTATATGTATAAAATAACGTATCTGCCCGGTTTGCGTCAATCCTCTTCTGACGCAAAAAGGGGCTGTTGCAAAATGGCTCGCTGAAAAAATTATGCACAAAACCCGGAACCTTTTCAGGGCCAAAGTGGCTCAAAAAGGGTTCCGGGTTTCTGTTTTTGCGCTATTTTTTGTGCAAATTGCTATCGCATTTTTATTTTGCAACAGCCCCTTTTTTTGCAAAATGAAGATATCTTGCAAGACGCAGGTCCATTCCTGCGATATAATAGGGTGCGGAAAGGAGTGACTGCCATGAAGGACTCACAGCGAACTGCCGTTTACGACGAACAATTGCAGCTGGAAGCTTTTCACTTTGAGGGCATCGTGCAGCCCTTCCCGAACCATTTCCACGAGCATTATGTCATCGGTTTTGTGGAGCAGGGGCAGCGTGCACTTGTCTGCAATGGTCAGGAATATCTTCTCCGGCCCGGCAGCATCGTGCTGTTCAACCCCGGCGACAGCCATGGCTGCACCCAAACCGGTGGCGGAACTTTCGCCTACTGCGGGTTCAACATTTCAAAACAGACTATGCGGGAACGGGCCGCGGAGCTCACCGGTGAGCAGATACTTCCCGGCTTCTCGCAAAATGTCCTGACTGACGATGAGCTGCTCTGCTGCCTGCGCTCTCTGCACCAGATGGTTCTGCACCGCGCAGATTCATTGGAGCGGGAAGAGCGTTTTCTCCTGCTGCTTTCCTTCTGTTTCAGCGCTGCAGCCAGTCCTTTTCCCTCTGCACGCCGGAATGCCCGCACAAAGGGTATCACACCTTACCGCTATCTCGAGACCGTGCGCATCAATGCGGCCAAAACACTTCTTGCGCAGGGTGTTCCGCCGCTGGAAGCGGCCCTGCAGACCGGCTTTTCAGATCAGAGCCACTTCACCCATTATTTCAGCAGTTTTATCGGCCTTGCCCCCGGCGTCTACCGTGAAATTTTTGTTGACACGCACAAGGAGGATCATCACCATGAACCATAAATCCACCTTCGGCCACCTAGCCGCTCTGCTCACCATCACAGTCTGGGGCACGACTTTCATCTCCACAAAAGTGCTGCTGACCCGTTTTCAGCCGGTGGAGATCTTATTCATCCGCTTTGTGATGGGCTTCCTGGCTTTGTGCATCGCCGCACCCCGCCGCCTGCACACCACCAGCCGGAAGCAGGAGCTGACCTTTGCGCTGGCAGGCCTGAGCGGCATCTGCCTGTATTACCTGCTGGAAAACATTGCCCTCACCTATACGCTGGCTTCCAATGTGGGCGTTATCATTTCCATTGCTCCGTTTTTCACCGCGCTTCTTTCCCGTTTTTTCCTGCACAGTGAAGAAAAGCTCCATCCCCGCTTTTTTGCCGGTTTTCTTGTTGCCATCGTCGGCATCGTGCTCATCAGCTTCAGCGGGTCGAAGCTGCAGCTGAACCCTCTGGGCGACCTGCTGGCGGTTGCCGCTGCTTTTGTCTGGGCCTGCTATTCCCTGCTGACCCGGAAAATCAGCAGCTTCGGCTATCCGGTGCTGCTGGCCACCCGCCGCACCTTCTTCTACGGCCTTTTGTTCATGCTGCCGACACTGTTTTTCTTCGATTTTCACCCGCAGCTTTCTGCGTTCATCAGCCCTGCCGTGCTGCTCAACCTCCTCTACCTGGGGCTTGGGGCTTCGGCGCTCTGCTTCGTCACCTGGAACTTTGCAGTGAAAGAACTGGGCGCTCTCAAAACCAGCGTGTACATCTACGCCGTTCCGGTCATCACGGTGCTGACCTCGGCGCTGATTCTGCACGAACCGCTGACCCCCGCCACCGGCATTGGCACCATGCTGACGCTGGCCGGGCTGGTGCTTTCGGAGACCAAATCGAAAAAGGAGAACTAAACCATGGACTTGCAAAATGAAAAGTGCGTCATGGTGCTGGACGAGCACCTGCTGCTGGGCCTGATCGCCAACACCGCCGACATTCTGGGCATCACTCTGGGCAAAAAGGTGCCCGAAGTCGTAGGTGCCGACGTGGCCAACCAGAGCGGCAGCGCCCACCTTGGCATCATCGAGTTCCCTGTTCCCATCCTCAAAGGCACTCCGGAAAGCCTGAAAGCCCTGCGGGAAAAGCTCTATGCCCCGGAATTTGAAGAGGTCACAGTGGTGGATTTTTCCGATCTTGCCCAGAGCTGCAAGACTTACGAGGAATTCATCGGCAAAATGCACACTGTCGCCGAGACAGACCTTTCCTATTTCGGGGTCGCGCTCTGCGGCCCAAAGAAGAAAGTGAACAAGCTCACCGGCAGCTTGCCGCTGCTGCGGTAAATATGAAGAAAAAAATCTCCGCATCGGGCTCAGCACCTGACACGGAGATTTTTTCGTTGTTATTCTTTTAGAAGAAGCTCACCTGACTGCTCTCCGGCAGGTCGCCCAGAGCGCCCACCTGACGCAGGCGGTCGAGGATGCCGCTGCCGACACCGGAAGCCTGCTGCAGCTCTTCCACCGAGATATACTCCTCTCCGTGGATGGTCACACGTTCCAGTGCATCGGCGGCAGCGCCGCCCAGACCTTTCAGCGACGAGAACGGCAGACGGACTTTGCCGTCCTCCACGATATACTTGGAGCCGCGGCTCTTGCCCAGCTCGATGGGCAGGAATTCGAACCCGCGGGCCAGCATTTCGTTGACCAGCTGCAGACTGACCAGCACGTCTTCGTCCTTGGCATTCTTTTCTTCTTTCAGGCGGCGCTTGACTTCTTCCATGTGGGCACGGGCCACTGCCGCGCCGCCCACAGCGGCTTCGTAGTCGATGTCGTCGCCGCGCACCGTGAAGTACACTGCATAGAACTCCGGCGGACGGTAGATCTTGAACCACATCAGACGAATAGCCGACATCAGGTAGGCCACAGCGTGGGCCTTGGGGAACATATACTTGATCTTGCGGCAGCTCTCGATGTACCAGTCCGGCACATCATGCTCCCGCATGGCCTCTTCCCAGCCATCCTTGAAGCCGCCCTTTGCCACCTTGCCTTTACGGACTGCCTCCATGATGTCGAAGGCCATCTTGGGTTCCAGGCCTTTGCGCAGCAGATACAACATGATGCTGTCACGGCATCCGATGACCTCTGCGATGGTGCAGGTGCCGCTGCGGATCAGCTCATCGGCGTTGCCGGTCCAGACGTCGGTGCCGTGAGACAGGCCCGAGATCTGGATCAGCTCCGAGAAGTTCTTTGGCCGGGCTTCCACCAGCATGCCGCGCACGAAGTTGGTGCCCATTTCCGGGATGCCGAAGGTGCCGGTCTGGCTGTCGATCTGCTCCGGGGTCACGCCCAGCGCTTCCGGGCTGGTCAGCAGGCTGTAGACCTTGGGGTCGTTCATGGGGATGCTGTCGATGGGGATGCCCGTGTACTCTTCAAAATACTTGTAGAAGGTGGGCATATCGTGGCCCAGCTCATCCAGCTTGAGCAGCGTGTCGTGCAGATACTTGAATTCGAAGTGGGTGGTCAGCAGGCCGCCCGCAACATCATCTGCCGGGTGCTGGATGGGGCAGAAATCGTAAATTTCATAGGTGTCCGGCACAACGACCATGCCGCCGGGGTGCTGGCCTGTGGTGCGCTTGACACCGGTGCAGCCCAGCGTCAGGCGGTTTTCCTCCGCGTGGTTGACGGTGCGGCCGCGCTCGTCCAGATACTTTTTCACATAGCCGTAGGCCGTCTTGTCCTGAATACCGGACACAGTGCCGGCCTTGAACACGTTGGCTTTGCCGAACAGCTCTTCGGTGTAGCGGTGGACGTTGGACTGATACTCGCCCGAGAAGTTCAGGTCGATATCAGGCTCCTTGTCGCCGTAGAAGCCCAGGAAGGTCTCAAAGGGGATGTCGTGGCCATCCACCAGCATCCGGGTGCCGCAGTTGGGGCAGTTCTTGTCCGGCAGGTCGAAGCCATCGTCCACGCTGCCGTCGGTGATGAACTCGCTATGCTTGCACTTGGGGCAGCGATAGTGAGGCGGAAGGCTGTTGACCTCCGAGATGCCGGAGAAGTGCGCCACAGCCGATGAGCCGACCGAACCACGGCTGCCCACCTGATAGCCGCCTGCATTGGAGTAGGCCACCAGCTTGACCGCAATGACATACAGAACCGCGTAGCCGTGGCCGCAGATGGAGTCCAGCTCTTTCTGCAGGCGCTTTTCCACGATCTCGGGCAGCGGGTCACCATAGTCACGCTTGGCATGTTCCCACGTTGCATCGCGCAATTGCTGCTCTGCGCCCTCAATGCTGGGCGGGTAGGTGCCCCGTGGGATGGCCCGCACCGTGTTGTCGATCATGGCCGCGATCTTGCGGGGATTCTTCACCACCACTTCGTAGGCCTTTTCTTTGGGCAGATAGTAGAACTGTGCCAGCATGTCCTGCGTGGTGCGGAAGAACAGCGGCGGCTGGTTGTCAGCATCCTTGAAGCCGTTGCCCGCCTGCAGAACGGCACGGTAGGCCGCGTCCT
Organism: Barnesiella intestinihominis; assembly: GCA_963656875.1. Taxonomy (GTDB): domain Bacteria; phylum Bacillota; class Clostridia; order Oscillospirales; family Ruminococcaceae; genus Faecalibacterium. Next base: position 13,286 of record CAVKKE010000057.1, read on the forward strand.
CCGGCTCAGTGAAATGCACGTCGCCGGTGGCAATGACCGGCTTGTGCAGGTCTTCGCCCAGCTTGATGACCGTGCGGTTGAAGTTCTTGATGTCTTCCTCGCTGTCCACCTTGCCCTCGCGCACCATGTAGGCGTTGTTGCCCAGGGGCTGGATCTCAAGGATATCGTAGTAGGACGCGATCTTTTTCAGCTCTTCGTAGCTGGTGCCGTCCACGATGGCGCGGTACAGCTCACCCGCTTCACAGGCCGATGTCAGCAGCAGACCGTCGCGGTACTTGTTCAGCAGGCTGCGGGGCACGCGGGGCTTCTTGAAGAAGTAGTTGACGTGGGCTTCGCTGACGATCTTGTACAGATTCTTCAGGCCCATCTGGTTCTTGACCAGAATGATGAGGTGATAATATTTCTTTTTCAGCACCTCGCGGTTGCCGCCAAGGCCGGTGTTGATCTCACTGACCTTTGTCACCTGCTTTTCCGCCAGGTCATTCAGCATGACGCCGAAAATACGGCCCAGTGCAGCCGAGTCCTCGCAGGCACGGTGGGCTTCGTAGGCAGGCAGTTCCAGATGCTTGTTGATGGTGCCCTGCTTGTAGTTGTGCAGGCCGGGATACATGGCCTGCGCCATGGTCAGGGTGTCGATATAGGTCGGCTCCAGCTTGATGCCGCCGCGCTTTGCGGCAGCACGCAGGAATCGCATATCAAAGGAATGGACGTTGTGGCCCACAAGGATGCGGTCTCCGGCAAACTTGAGAAACGCTTCCAGCGCTTCCTTTTCGCTGGGGGCGTTGGCCACCATCTCGTTGGTGATGCCGGTCAGCTCGGTGATCTTGGGGGTGATGAGCTTGCCGGGCTTGACAAAGGTGTCAAACTCGTCCACCACTTCACCGTTTTTCACAATGACCGCGCCGATCTCGGTTATATATTCCACGCCGGGGTCAAGACCGGTCGTCTCGGTATCGAATACGCAGAACTCCCCGCTCAGCTGCTGATCCTTGACGCCATACACGCAGGGGATCATGTCATCCACAAAGTAGGCTTCGCAGCCGTAAATGAGCTTGAAGTCCGGGTCTGTCTTGTGGATCTCATCCGTCGCCAGCATAGCTTCCGGATAGCCCTGGCACACGCCGTGGTCGGTGATGGCAATGGCCGGGTGACCCATGCGGTGGGCCAACTTGACGATTCCGCCGGGGTCGCAGAAGCCGTCCATGCTGGACAGCTTGGTGTGCAGGTGCAGCTCCACGCGCTTGACGGGAGCAGTGTCTTCCCGCTTTTTGCGCTCCACAATGAGCACATCGTAGGGGTAAACGATATAGTCATGCTCGTATTTGTCGTAGGAACAGTCGCCGCGCACGATCAGGGTCGTGCCCTTGCCAAGGCTCTCCCACTTGGAGCAGTCCTCGCCTTCCTGCGCACGAATTTTCAGGTTGATGGAGCCCTGATAGTCGGTGATGGACACCGTATAGATCTTGCGGAAGTTGCCTTTGACCTCCGAGAAGAACACATCGCCCCAGATGACACACTTGCCGCCCTCACCGCCGAGGTCTTTCAGCGGGGTGAGGTTCTTGGGGGTGAACATCTTGCCGTGGAAAATGGTGACCGGCTTGTCGGTGAGGTCGAGGCCCTCCACCTTGATGGACGGAGCCGTGTTCTTTTTCTCGAACTTGACCACCGGTGGGGCGATCTTGCGCTCCAGCTTTTCTTCCATCTGGTGCTGCTCTGCTTCGCTGACCGAGCTTTGCAGGATGACCTGCGGCTTCACACCCGTGTGCGCAGCGATGCGCTCTGCCAGCAGCTTTTCAAAGCCCATCTCCTGCAGAAACTTGGTGCCATGGCACACACCAATGGTGATCTTCTGGCCCACGATGCTGATCTTGCACCGGTCCAGGAAGCCATTGATGGGCACACCGTCCCGCTTCATCTCTTCCATCAGCTCACGCAGAGCTGCTTCGTCCAGCATCGCATAGCCGAAGAGATTTTCAATTTTCAGTTCAAAGCCCTCATAATCCGGCTGAAGCGATGCCAGCAGCCGGGCACACAGGTTTTTGTCCAGCGGAGCAGCGCTCTGCAGGGTGAAAATGACCTGCTGCTCCTGCCGAAGCATCCGGGCGTGCTCGACGATGACCTTGCCGAAGCAGGATGTAAACGCCGGATCCACCATGAACTGCGGCCAGAGCTGGGATACGAGTGGTTTCACAAATGGTACTCCTTTTTATGGTTCACACAGCACAAACTGCCGCACCCGTTTTTGCGGGTGTGGCAGTAAGAGAAATCACAGCTTATAAATCTCATCCATGAACTGGTCGAGGATGTTGTCACCGGTGAGCTTTTTCACCGGCTTGCCGTGGATGAACAGCACAGCCTCGCCCTTGCCGCCGGCAATGCCGATGTCTGCTTCACGGGCTTCGCCGGGGCCGTTGACCACGCAGCCCATAACGGCCACCTTGATGGATTTTTTGTAGCCCTGCAGGCGCTTTTCCACCTCATTGGCAATCTCGGTGCAGGGGTACTGGGTGCGTCCGCAGGTGGGGCAGGTGATGACTTCCGGTCCTGCCACCGGGAAGCCCACAGCGCGCAGGATGTTGTAGCCCGCTTCCACTTCCTTCTCCGGCTCTGCCGCCAGCGAAACGCGGATGGTATCGCCGATGCCTTCCAGCAGCATTCCGCCGATGCCCATGCCGCTCTTCAGCAGGCCCATCTGATAGGTGCCTGCCTCAGTCACGCCCACATGCAGCGGATAATCCGTGACAGCGCTCAGCTGACGGTACGCCTCCATCATGCGGGGCACATTGGAGTTTTTGATGGAAATGATAATGTTGTTGAAGTCGAACTTTTCCAGCAGGTGCACATGATACAGAGCACTTTCCACCATGGCTTCCGGGGTGGGTGCGCCGTATCTTGCGAGGATGTGCTTTTCCAGGCTGCCGCCGTTCACACCGATGCGGATGGGGATGTTCTTTTGCTGGCAGGCATTGACCACAGCCTTCACCCGGTCGTCGTCGCCGATGTTGCCGGGGTTGATGCGGATTTTATCCACGCCTACGTCCGCGCAGGCCAGCGCTGCCTTGTAGTCAAAGTGGATATCTGCCACGATGGGAATGTTCACCGCATTCTTGACCGCCTCGATGCACTTGGCGTCCGCCGCGCTGGGGCAGGTCACGCGCAGGATCTGGCATCCTGCCGCCTCGCAGCGCTTTGCCTGCGCCACATTGCCCTCAATGTCCTCCACCGGCACATTCAGCATGGTCTGCACCGCAATGGGGTT